>DATEFR010000462.1:0-11338 GCA_035280545.1 Burkholderiaceae bacterium
CGCGCCGCGTGCAGGCGATGCGGCGCACTGGACGGAACGCTTCGCGGCCGAGATCGGCAAGTACCAGCCCGGCTCGCGCCATGTCGCATTCGGGATCGACGCACCGGAGCACTTCGAGCTGCCGGCGGATTTCGTCGCCGCCGGCTTCACACTCGGCGCGGCAACGGTGCTGACGATGCGGCGCGAACAACTGCGCCTGCCACGCAAGCCAATCGCTCCGGCGGCGTACTGCATCCGGCCGCTCGCGCTGCCAGCGCAGTCTGCGCAAGCGGTCGAGCTGCACGTTGCGTCGGACGCCGGGGCGCACCAGCCCGTCGCCGAATACCGTGCGTTCCGCGAGCGCCAGATGGCGCGCTACGGCGCGATGGAACGCGCCGGGCTCGGCCGCTGGTTCGGCGTGTTCGCCGACGATGGCCAAACGCTCGTCGCCGACTGCGGCCTGTTCACCGACGGCACGCTGGGCCGCTTCCAGCATGTCTCCACGCATCCCGCGTGGCGCCGCCGCGGGCTGTGCGCCGCGTTGATTCACGCGGTCTGCTCGCAGGGCTTCGCGACGATGCAGCTCGAGACGCTCGTGATCGTCGCCGACCCCGACGACGTGGCGATCGGCCTGTACGAGTCGCTGGGCTTCGTGCGCGGCACGAGCACCTGGCAGATCGAACGGCCGCCAGCGGCGGCGGGCGAGGGTTCGTAGAATCCATCGCGATGTCTTCCTCCACCGCTGCCGCGGCAGCGTCCCCCGCCGATTCGAGCCCCGCGACGCGCCCCGTCTGGCCCGGCCTGATGCTCGCCACGCTCGGCGCGATCGCGTTCTCCGGCAAGGCCATCATCGTCAAGCTTGCGTATCGCTACGGCGTCGACGCCGTCACGCTGATCACCTACCGCATGCTGTTCGCGCTGCCCTTGTTTCTGCTGCTCGCGTGGTGGGCCGGGCGCGGCCAGCCGGCGCTGACGCGGCGCGACGGCGTCGTGATCTTCGGGCTGGGTTTCACCGGCTATTACCTCGCGAGCTTCCTGGACTTCGCCGGGCTCGCGTACATCACCGCGAGCTTCGAGCGGCTGATCCTGTACCTCAACCCGACGCTCGTGCTGCTGCTCGGGCTCGTGCTGTTCAAGCGCACGGTCACCGCCAGGCAGCTGCTCGCGCTGGCGGTGAGCTACAGCGGCGTGCTGCTGGTGTTCGGCCACGAGCTCAATTTCCAGGGCGGCCATGCGGCGCTGGGCGCGGGGCTGGTGTTCGCGAGCGCGGTCAGCTACGCGGTCTACCTGGTCTACAGCGGCGAGGAGGTCAAGCGCCTCGGTGCCTTGCGCCTGACCGGGCTCGCGACGACGGTCGCGTGTGGGCTGTGCATCGTGCAGTTCATCGTGCTGCGACCGATCTCGGCGCTCGCGGTCGCGCCGGAGGTGGTCTGGCTGTCGGTGCTGAACGCGACGCTGTGCACCTTCGCGCCGGTGCTGATGGTGATGATGGCGATCGAGCGCATCGGCGCGACGCTGGCCGCGCAGACCGGCATGATCGGCCCGTTGTCGACGATCCTGATGGGCGTGGTGATCCTCGGCGAGCCGTTCACCGCGTGGATCGCGGCCGGCACGGTGCTGGTGCTGGCCGGGATCTGGCTGCTCGCGAAGTGGCGATGACGAGGAAGTAGAGGGCAATGCAATGAACTTCGGACTGAACGGCAAATGGGCGCTGGTGTGCGCCGCGAGCAAGGGCCTGGGCAAGGGCTGCGCGAAGGCGCTGGTCGGCGAAGGCGTGAATGTCGTGATCACGGCGCGCGGCGCCGAGGCATTGGAGGCGACTGCGGGCGAGCTGCGCGCGCTCGCGAAGGCGACGGGCGCATCCAACGAGGTGCGCGCGGTCGCCGGCGACATCGCGACGCCCGAGGGCCGCGCAGCGGCGCTCGCGGCGTGCCCGCAGGTCGACATCCTGATCAACAACGCCGGCGGTCCGCCGCCGGGCGACTTTCGCGAGTGGGACCGCGACGCGTGGATCAAGGCGCTGGACGCCAACATGCTGACGCCGATCGAGCTGATCAAGGCGACGGTCGATGCGATGGCCGCGCGCGGCTTCGGCCGCGTCGTCAACATCACGTCGGGTGCGGTGAAGTCGCCGATCGGCACGCTGGGTCTGAGCAACGGTGCGCGTTCCGGGCTGACCGGTTTTGTCGCCGGCCTCGCGCGCAGCGAGTTGGCGGCGCGCGGCGTCACGATCAACGGCCTGCTGCCCGGCGCGTTCGACACCGACCGGCTGCGCGGCGCGATGCAAGGCGTGGTCGCGAAGACCGGGCAGCCGCTCGAGGCCGTGATGACCCAGCGCGCGGCGGCGATTCCGGCGCAGCGCTTCGGCAATGCCGACGAGTTCGGCGCCGTCTGCGCGTTTCTTTGCAGCGTGCAGGCCGGCTACCTGACCGGGCAGAACATCCTGCTCGACGGCGGAGCGTATCCCGGGACGTTCTGACGCCGGCTGGCGCAGGGCCGGGGCGAACGGTCAGCGCGCCGCCTGGCTGTAGACGATGGGTTGCTCCAGCGCCTGCTGCAGCCAGGCCGGCTGAACGATCACCGGCCCGAGCCCGCCGCCAGGCGGCAGCAAGGGCCCGACCTCCTGCGCGAAGCGGAACGCATGCGTGGGGTCGTACTTGCACTTGACCGCATACAGGCCGGACTGCGCGTCGGCCCAGTAGCACGCGCCGTAGTCCGCCTGATTCACCTGCGGGTAGTTCTGGTAGATCTCGCCGTTCCACATCGGCGCCATCAGGTTGATCCAGCCGGCGAGGAAGTTCTGCGCCGCGGGCCGCTCGGCGTCGGTGAACCAGAACACGTCGAGCACCGCGTTGAACGCCGACGTGCGGTGCACGAACGCGTTGCCGGGTTGCGGGAACGCGGGGTATGCGTTGATCGCGCCGCCGTAGAACTCCATGTAGAAGTACGACAGCGTGTTCGGCGAGGTCACGTAATAGTCGAGCAGCGCACGCCACTCGGCCGCCGCCAGCGGACGCGTCACGTAGCGCGAGGCCTTGTCCTCGTACGGCATCGTGCTGTCCGGCGCCAGGCACGGCATGCCGTACGGCACGTTCAGGAGGTTGGTGTTCAGGTTGACGAAGCTGTCCTCCTGGGTCCATTGCACGATCGCACCCGGCAGGTCGCACAACGGTTGGATCGCGGCCTGGCCGTCGCTCTGCGAGCCGACGTACAGCCCGCGCACCATCAGGTACGGGTACTGCGGCCCGGTCACCGGCAGTCCGCCTTGGGTGCCGGGCTGATAACACAGCGAGACCTGGAGGTTCAACGCCTGCGGCAGGTTCGCCAGCATGTAGCTGGACTGGAGCAGCATCAAAGCAGCGGTCGCGTTCTCGAAGTCGGTCTCGCTCTGGAGCGCCCAGATCAGCGCAAAGCCGAACACATCGCCCAGCGGCCGCAGCCGGTAGCGCACCGACAGCAGGATGCCGAAGTTGCCGCCGGTGCCGCCGCGCATCGCCCACCACAGATCGCTGTTGACCGTCTCGCTCGCGGTGACGACGCGGCCATCGGCGAGCATCACGCTTATGTCGATCACGTTGTCGCAGTTCATGCCGTAGGTGACCGACGTGAAGCCGTAGCCGCCGCCCTGCACGTAGCCGCCGACGCAGACGTCGGCACATTCGCCGCCGGGCACGTGCAGGCCGTAGGTGGCCAGCGTCGAATCGAGCGTGCCGAAGGTGCAGCCGGTGCCCACCGTGGCGGTTTCGGCGGTCGTGTCGACCGTCACGGAGTCCAGTCCGCTCACGTCGATCAGCGCGCCGTAGCCGGCCGAGAAGCCGGCCGTGCAGTGCCCGCCGGAGCGGACCGTGAACGGCAGGATCAGATCCTGCGCGAGCTTCAGCGCGATCGCGACGTCGTTGACGACCTCGCAGTAGATGATGACGATGGGGTAGGTGTCGAACACCGGATTGAAGAGCTTGCGGTCGGTGTCGTAGTCGGGGCTGAACGGCAGCACGATGTGACCCTGCAGCCCGGCCTGCGCCTCCTTCAGCCGCTCGCGCGGCGCACGCTCGAAGAGCTTGTCGTCCAGTCGGTTCCACTGTTCGAACAGCGCCTGGTCGCGGCGATGCTTGCGGGTGAATTGATGGAGCATGGATCCGGGCCTCCGGCTGCCTGCAAAGCGGCGAAGGGTAGGTGAAGCGCCGCAGCGTGTAAAGCTTGCGACAAGTTCACGGCCGCGTGTCAGGCAAATCCGATAGCATCCCCAGCTTGCGATTCAGGCGGAACACGCCTCGCGGGTCGACGAAGGCTCCGAGGTCACCGGCAAGTCAGGTGTGATGAGCGGTCTACGCGAGGAATTCACGCACACCGCGGACGCAGCGCTCGCCGCGGCCCACGCCGCACTCGATCAGGGTGACGTCGAGCAGGCGCGCGATCTCGCGCAGTCGGTGTTGAATGCTGCGAAGGGTGCCGATCTGCGGCTGGAAGCGGGTGCGCTGTCGTGCCTCGCACACATCGATCGCGTCGGCTCGCGGTTGCGCCGCGCCGCGGAGGCAAGCCGTCGCGCGGCGCAGTTGTTCGAGCAGCTCGGCGACATCGAGGGCGAGGCGCGGGCGCTGACGACGCTGACGCACGTCTGCATGCTGCTGGGCCGCAACGACGAAGCGGTCGAAGCCGCGCTGCTCGCGGTGCGGTTGTGCGAGAAGCTGCCGCTGCAGCCGCAGACCGTGCTCGCGCACAACTCGCTGGGCCTGGCCTATTCGTGGAGCGGCGATCACGAGTCCGGCGATGCTTCGCTCGAGAAAGCGGTGGAGCTCGCGCAGCGCTGCACACCGCCGCTCAGCACCTACAACCCGCGCCTGAACCAGGCATGGGTCGAGGCCTCGCGGCTGCTCGACGAGCGCTACCAGACCGGCACCCTGCCCAGCATCGAGCGACTGCAGCGGCTGCTGGCCGAATGCCAACAGCTCGAACGCGCCGGCAGCGGTCTGCCCATCCTTCCCGGACTGCGCGCGATGGCGCGCACGATTTCGCTGGCGACGGCCGCGCTGGTCGCGGTCTGGCAGGGCGATCTGACGGCGGCCGAGGCGGGCGTCGCCGCGGCGGCGCAGTCGCTGCAACCCGGCGTGACGAGCTGGCTCGATTCCTTCGTGCGCTGGTGTGCAGCCGAGCTGGCCTGGGCGCGCCGGGATTGGGCGGTCGCCGAACACGAGCTGATCGCGATGAAGAAGAACGCGCTGGCGGTCGAGCACGAGCAGCTCGCCGCGCGCTCGCATCTGCTGCTCGCGCAGGTCTACGAGTCGCAGGGCAAGGATCTCGAGGCACGCGCCGAGCATCGCGCGTTGTGGCGGCGGCAGCGCCGCGTTCTGGCCGAGAGCCTGAGCAGCCGCGAGTCGTTGGTGTCGTGGCAGCTCGGCGCCCGGCAGAGCGAACGGCATTTGCAGCAGGCGCTGGTGGCATCCAAGCAATTCGAACGCTGGTCGCTCGAGGATGCGCTGACCGGCATCGCGAACCGGCGGCACTTCGAGCAATCCTTGGAGGAGAAGCTGCAGGCGTTGGGCAACGGCATCAGCAGTCGTCCGCTGACGGTCGCGATGGTCGATGTCGACAAGTTCAAGCTGGTGAACGACCGCTACACGCACCGTGTCGGCGACCGTGTGCTGAAGACGATCGCCGCGATCATCGCGTCGCAGGTGCGCGAGAACGACCTGGTCGCGCGCTGGGCCGGCGACGAGTTCGTCGTGCTGTTCGACAACGCCGGCGAGCTGACGGCGGAGCCCATCTGCGAGCGCATCCGCATCGCGGTCGCAGCGTTCGACTGGGAGTCGGTGGCGGCGGGCTTGCGGATGGCGGTGAGCCTGGGACTGAGCGAAGCGCACCCTGGCGATACCGCCGAGTCGGTGCTTCATCGCAGCGACAAGTCCATGTACCAGCAGAAGTCGGCCGGCAGCCCTCCGGCCTGACGCGCCGCTGCTACGGCATCGCTGCGCCGCAGTTCCAGCATTGCTCGAACGGGCCCTCGATCAGCTCGTCGCATTGCGGGCAGCGCCAGCGCCGCGTCGGCGGGTGACGCAGCTCGTGCAGCAGGCGCAGCGCGTGCGCGTACTGGGTCTCGTCCTGGATCCACAGCTCGGGCAGGGTCTGGTCGACCGGCACCTCGCCGGCAATGCTGCTCGCGTACTGGCGCTGCACCGTCGTCGGCACGCCGGCATGGCTGAGCAGGTCGGCCCACAACGTGGCGAGCGCGAGGTTCGGGGCCGTGGTCAGACGTTTCACGGGATCGCCTTCATGGGATCGACAGCCCCGGCGCTGCAAGCCGGACGCCATGCTGGCACGATAGCGCACCTTGTTCCTGCCGTACGGAGCTTTGCATGACGACGACCCTGACCAGCCCCACGATCTGCATCGACCGCGCCGGCGGCCCCGAGGTGATGAAGCTGGTCGACCGTCCGGTCGGCGAGCCGGGGCCCGGCGAGATCCGGATCCGTCACCACGCCTGCGGACTCAACTTCATCGACGTGTACCACCGCAACGGCGCGTACCCGACCCCGAACCCGCCGACATTGGGCATGGAGGCGGCCGGTGTGATCGAAGCGGTCGGTGCCGGCGTCACGCACCTGAAGGCGGGCGATCGTGCGGCGTATGCGAGCAATCCGCCCGGCGCCTACAGCGTGCTGCGCGTGATGCCGGCGAAGAACGTCGTGAAGCTGCCGGACACGATCCCGTTCGAGACCGCCGCCGCGATGATGCTCAAAGGCCTGACCGTGCAGTACCTGCTGCGCAAGACCTTGCCCGTCGAGGGCCTGGCCGCCGGCGACCACGTGCTGTGGCATGCCGCGGCCGGCGGCGTCGGCCTGATCGCGTGCCAATGGGCCAGGGCGCTCGGGCTGCAGCTGATCGGCACCGCCGGCAGCGACGAGAAGTGCGCGCTCGCGAAGGCGAACGGGGCGGCGCATGTCGTCAACTACCGCACCGAGGACTTCCAGGCACGCGTCCACGAGATCACCGGCGGGCGCGGCGTCAAGGTCGTGTACGACTCGGTCGGCAAGGACACCTGGGACAAGTCGCTGGCCTGCCTGCGCCCGTTCGGGCTGATGGCATCGTTCGGCGCGTCGTCGGGCGCGGTGCCGCCGTTCAGCCCGGCGCTGCTCGCGAGCAAGGGCTCGCTGTACGTGACCCGCGCGACCCTGTTCACCCATATCGCGACGCGTGAAGCGACGCAGGCGATGGCCGACGAGCTGTTCGACGTGGTCGGCAGCGGCAAGGTCAAGATCCACATCGAGCAGCGTTATGCGCTGGCCGACGTCGCGCAGGCGCATCGCGACCTCGAGGCGCGCAACACGACCGGCAGCAGCGTGCTGATCCCCTGACGCGCGTTTGACCGCGGCAAAAGAAAAGCCCCGCGGCTGCGGGGCTTTGGCTTTTTTCTTGGATCGCTCAGCGGTCGTCCTGCCGGCGCCGCCGCGTCACGACCGCGATGCCGGCCAGTCCCAGCGCGAGCAGCGTGTAGGCCGAGGGCTCGGGAACGGCCGAGATCAGCGACACGCCGTAGCCCCGGATGCCGGCGAACGTCATCGCGCCTATCGTGCCGGTGTACAGCCCCTTCGACGTGTTCGCGGTGACCACCGTACCGGTCAGCTCGTGGCCCAGCGCGCCATAGTTGGCATTGGCCTGCGAGTCCGGATCCCAGCCGAACAGCGAGACGTCGCCGGTTCCGAAGCTGGTGTAGTTGAAGCCGAAGGTCGAGGTCCCGTTGACCAGCGACGCGGTTCCGCCGAACGGCGATGTGGCGTACAGCAAGCCGCCGAAAACCAGGTGGCCGCCGTCGGTCGTCGATGTGCCGGAGAGGTCGAAGCTCAGGCTGTTGACCGTCAGGCCGGCGATCGCGTTGCTGATCAGCGTGCTGAACGTGACGTCGTCGCCTGCCTCGAACACCACCAACTGGGCCTGGGCGTTGGTGGAGGCGGCCAGCACGAAGGCGCCGCCAAGCAAAGCCTGGGTGAGTTTGCGATTCATCCCTGGTTCCTCCCGAGTGCGCTGCGAGGGTGTGCGCAATGTCACGGAAATGTAGGCGGTGCCTGGGACTTCCGTTCCCCCGCGATCGAGGGGCTGTCCTGTGATCCTAGGGGGCTGGTCAGCGGGTCCGCCGCACCCGGCGCAGCTCGTCCAGGATCAGCAGCGCCGCACCTATCGTGATCGCACTGTCGGCGACGTTGAACGCCGGGAAGTAGGCGCTGCGCCAGTGCACCTGGATGAAGTCGACGACGTGGCCGTGCAGCAGCCGGTCGATCACGTTGCCCAGCGCGCCGCCGAGGATCAAGGCCAGCGCCCACGCGAACAGCCGCTGGCCGGCGTGGCCGCGCAGCATCCAGACGATGAAGGCCGCCGCCGCGACGCCCAGCCCGACGAACAGCCAGCGCTGCCAGCCGGCGGCATCGTGCAGGAACGAGAATGCCGCGCCGCTGTTGTGCCAGCGCACGATGTTGAACCACGGGGTGATCGTGCGGCTGTCGTTGAGCTGGAAGTTCTGGACGATCAGCGTCTTCGTCAGCTGGTCCAGCACGATCACCAGCGCGGCGATGCCCAGCCAAGGCAGCAGCGAACCGCCCGATTTGTTGGATGCCATGTGGGGATAGGGCTCTTCTTGCTTTTGGATTCTGTGGGGTTTGCTCAGGCGGCCCGGCGGCTCTCGCCGCTGCCATACAGGTTGCTGTGGCAGCGGCCGCAGATCGTCGGATGCGCCGCGTCGGTGCCGACGTCGTCGCGATAGTGCCAGCAGCGCTCGCACTTGGTCGCCGGCGACGGCGTCACGACGATGCCCAGTGCATCGGCGCGTTCGAGCAGCGCCTTCGACGTGATCGTCACGAACTTCAGGTCGTCGCCCAGCGAGGCGAGCAGCGCGTGATCCGCGATGTCGACCCGCAGCGTCAGCTCGGCCTGCAGCGACGAGCCGACCTGCCCCGCGGCGCGCAGCGCTTCGATCTCCTTGTTCGCGGCGTCGCGGATCGCGCGGATGCGCGCCCACTTCGCGAGCAGCGTGTCGTCGTGCCAGGCGCTCGTGTCGCTGTAGGTCTCGGTGAAGATCGAGACCGACGCGCCCGGCGCGAAGACCTTCCACGCCTCCTCGGCCGTGAAGCTCAGGAACGGCGCCATCCAGCGCAGCATCGCGTGCGTCAGGTGCCACAGGGCGGTCTGCGCCGAGCGGCGCGCCAGGCTCTTCGCGGCAGTCGTGTACAGCCGGTCCTTCAGCACGTCGAGGTAGAACGCGCCCAGGTCCTCGCTGCAGAAGACCTGCAGCTTCGCGACGACCGGGTGGAACTCGTAGACCTGGTAGTGCGCGAGCACCTCGTCCTGGAACTGCGCGGCGCGCGCCAGCGCCCAGCGGTCGATCTCGAGCATCTGCGCGAACGGCACCGCGTCGGTCTTCGCATCGAAGTCGCTGGTGTTCGCGAGCAGGAAGCGCAGCGTGTTGCGGATGCGCCGGTAGGCGTCGATCACGCGGGCGAGGATCTTGTCGTCGATCGCGAGATCGCCGGAGTAGTCGGTCGCCGCACACCACAGGCGCAGGATCTCGCCGCCGTATTTCTGCGCCGACTCGGCCAGCGGCATGTAGTTGCCCAGGCTCTTGCTCATCTTGCGGCCCGAGCCGTCGACCGTGAAGCCGTGCGTCAGCAGGCCGCGGTACGGCGCATGGCCTTCGGTCGCGCAGGCGATCAGGAGCGACGAGTGGAACCAGCCGCGGTGCTGGTCGTGGCCTTCGAGGTAGAGGTCGGCCTCGGGGCCGTCGGTGCTGGTGGCGCCCGGGTGGCTGCCGGTCTCTTCGTTGAGCACGTGCGAAAAGGTCGAGCCCGAATCGAACCAGACGTCGAGGATGTCGTTGCTCTTCGTGTAGTGCTTCGCGTCGTCGGCGCTGAGCACGTCCTCGACCGTCAGGCGCGACCAGGCCTCGACGCCGCCCTGCTCGACGATGGCCCCGGCCTTGTCGATCAGCGCGAGCGTGTCGGGGTGCAGCTCGCCGCTGTCCTTGTGCAGGAAGAACGGCAGCGGCACGCCCCAGTTGCGCTGGCGGCTGATGCACCAGTCGGGCCGGTTCGAGATCATGTCGTGCAGCCGCGCCTTGCCGTTGACCGGGTAGAAGCTGGTCTCCTCGATCGCATCGAGCGCGAGCTGGCGCAGGGTCTTGGCCGGCTTGTCCTTCGTGAACACGCCCGCTGTCGAACCTTCCGCTTCATCCATGCGCACGAACCACTGCGCCGCGGCGCGGTAGATCACCGGCGTCTTGTGGCGCCAGCAGTGCGGGTAGCTGTGCGTCAGCGTGCCGCTCGCGAACAGCCGGCCGACGTCGTTCAGCGTCTCGGCGACCACCGCGTTCGCCTTCCAGATGTTCATGCCGCCGAACAGGGGGAGCTTCGCGTCGTACGAGCCGTCGCCTTGCACCGGGTTCAGGATCTGGTCGACCGTCACGCCGTTCGCGCGGCACGAGTTGAAGTCCTCGAGACCGTAGGCCGGCGACGAGTGCACGATGCCGGTGCCGTCCTCCGCGGTGGCGTAGTCGGCGAGGTACACCGGCGAGCGCCGGTCGTAGCCGGGGTGCACGTGCGCGAGCGGATGGTGGAACTCGAGGCCGCCGAGCTTCTCGCCCAGCGTCGTCGCGACGACCGTGCCCTGCAGGTCGTAGCGCTGCAGGCACTTCTCGACCAGCGCGCTGGCGACGATCAGCAGGCCGCGGTCGGTGTCGACCAGCGCGTACTCGAGCGCGGGGTTCAGGTTCAGCGCCTGGTTGGCCGGGAGGGTCCAGGCGGTCGTCGTCCAGATCAGCGCGTAGGCCGGCTTGTCCAGCTTGGGCAATCCGAACGCGGCGGCGAGCTTGTCCGGCTCGGCGGCGAGGAAGCCGACATCCACCGTCTGCGACTTCTTGTCGGCGTACTCGATCTCGAACTCGGCCAGCGACGAGCCGCAGTCGAAGCACCAGTACACCGGCTTGAGCCCGCGGTAGACGAAGCCGCGCTCGATCACGCGCTTGAGCACGCGGATCTCCCCGGCCTCGTTGCCGAAGTCCATCGTGCGGTACGGCCGGTCCCATTCGCCGAGCACGCCGACCCGCTTGAAGTCCGCCATCTGCTGCGCGATCTGCTCGGTCGCGTAGGCGCGGCTCTTCGCCTGCACCTCGGCGCGCGGCAGGTTGCGCCCGTAGGTCTTCTCGATCTGGTTCTCGATCGGCAGGCCGTGGCAGTCCCAACCCGGCGTGTAGCGCGCGTCGAAGCCGGCGAGCTGGCGCGCCTTGACGATCATGTCCTTCAGGATCTTGTTCGCCGCGTGGCCCACGTGCAGCGTGCCGTTCGCGTACGGCGGGCCGTCGTGCAGCACGAAGCGCGGCTTG
>DATEFR010000463.1:0-6288 GCA_035280545.1 Burkholderiaceae bacterium
GACCAGGCCGGCCGTGTGGCAGGTGGTGCACTGCGCGGCGAAGACCTGCTCGCCGGTCTTCAGCGTCGACAGGTCGGACGCGTCCTTGACCTCGACCTTGCCCACCGGCGCGATGCGTTCGGCCACGGCCTGCGGCGTCAACCCGTCGCTGCCGGCACCGGGGCGGTGGCTAGAGCCGACGTACTCGACGAGCAGGACGATCACCGCGATCGGCACGACAAAAGCGAACAGCACCGCGAGGATCAGCTGCTTGGGCGTCTTGATGGGGCCTTCGTGCGGGCCGTCGTGATCGTCGTGCGCGTGATCGTTCTGGGTGTGGGCTTCGCTCATGGAGTCCTCAGGGCGGAATACGGCAGCAGCGTGCCGGCGGCGGCCCGAAACGACACGGGCTCACGCACGCCGGCGCAAAACCGCGGAATTATAGGGCCCGCACCTGTGGCGCCCGGCTGGCGGCCCGGCGCGGGCGCCAGCGTTCGAGGGGCCCGAGAGGGGCGCTGATAGAATCGAACGCCTCACGCGTCCGTAGCTCAATGGATAGAGTACTGCCCTCCGAAGGCAGGGGTTGCTGGTTCGATCCCAGCCGGGCGCGCCAACTCATCCCATCCCGGGAACCAGCTCGAACAAGCTCGGAAGACCCGATACCCGCGGCACAGCGGAGGCCGGCTTCCCCTGTGCGGTGCGCTCGAAAACTTCGGCGCAGCGACGGGCGCCCGACTCGGGCGGGCACGCCATGATCTCGCAATAACGTCGCTGCAGCGCGGCGGCCGCGGCCGCATGGCCCTCGGCGAAGAGCAGCCTCGCCCGCACCAGCATGGCGGGCCCGAATTCGCTGGTCAGGGCCGCCGCCATGAAGCCTTCGAGCCCGGACAGAAGGTCGCGCGCGCCATCCAGCCCGCCCGCTTCGAGAAGCAGCCAGGCGGCATCCAGCGCGGCCTCGGTGCGGTCGATGGAGGCGGGCAGTCCGGCCATGCACTCGCGCAGCCGGCTCAATGCCTGGGCGTCGGCTCCGCCGGCGCGCGCGATCAGGCCGCGGCAATGCAACGCGGCTCCCATCGCGGGGCGCTTGAGCCGACCCGTCACGCGGTTCTCGATCGTGTCGCACAGATCGGCTGCCTCGTCGAGCCGGCCCAGGCAGACGAGCGTTCGGGCGCGGTACCGGTCGGCATGGAACCCGAAGCTGCGGCTGCCGGCGAACTTGACGCCGGCCTGCTCGAGCAACTCGTAGCTTGCTTCGAGCCGCCCGTGCCGCGCGTAGACGAACGCTTCGGCGAAGTCGGCACAGGCCTGCACCAGCGAGCCGTTCGTACCGTTCATCTGGCGCATCTTGTCGAGGATGTCGTCCGCATGCGCGACATCGCCACGCCACAGTCCGCCGTAGCGCACCGCGTAGCAGCCGGCGATCCCGACGGACACCGGGCTGCCCGACTGGCATGCGTAGCGGAAGGCACGCTCGAAGCAATCGGCCGCCGCGATCATCTGCCCCGCGTTGACCAGGCAATTGCCGACATGCGCGACGCTGAACGAGGCGGTGGCAAAGATGCCGTGCTGCTCGCTCAGGCTCGCCGCATCGGTGAAGGCGGCCATCGCGGCCCGGTCGTCGCCCTTGATCGTCGCGATGCGGCCGCGGACATCCAGCAACCGCGCGGTCGCCACGCGGTTGCCCAATGCGCCGGCGAGTTGCGCCGCACGATCGATCATCCAGGCCGCGACGGCGGTGCGCCCTTCGTTGGCCAGCGTCTGCCCGATCGA
The DNA here is from genome assembly GCA_035280545.1 of Burkholderiaceae bacterium. Lineage (GTDB taxonomy): Bacteria > Pseudomonadota > Gammaproteobacteria > Burkholderiales > Burkholderiaceae_C > DATCSE01. The sequence continues at coordinate 1,750 of DATEFR010000463.1, forward strand.
GACGAGCAACTGCAGCTCCGTCTCCTGATCCTGCTGCGCCTCGGCGATCTTGAGCGCTTCCGACAACAGCCGCTCGGCCTCGTCCAGCCTGCCCGCGCCGTGCAGGTAGGTCGCATAGAGATGCAGGGCCCGGACCTCGAGCGCCGGGTCACGCGCCGAGCGCGCCTGGCGCAGCGCTTCCTCCAGCAGCGGGGCGACTTGCGCATCACGCTGCCAGACCAGGCAGCGTGCATAGTCCAGCCGGACCGCGATGTCGTCCGGGACGATGTCGAGCGCGACACGCAGCAGCGCGCGCGCCAGGGCCCAGCGCTCGATGTGGATGGCATGCAGCGCCCGGCTGTGCGCCACGTGGACGAACTGGGCATCCTTGACGATTTCCTTGGACGCGCCGGCCGAAGCGCCTTCGGCATTCGGAGACAGGTGCGCCTGGATGTCCTGGGCCATCTGGCGACACAACGCGATCGGGTCGAAGCCGCTCAAGCTCGCCTTCAGGGTCTCCAGCCTCGAGCCCCAACCCTGATAGTCGAGCGTCGTCGCCCCCTGAGGGTCCATCCTCACGACGGCTTGAATCAGATCGGATGCGCCCAGGACCTCGGCGATCTTCTGGGCCGCGGCGCCCAGATCGGCTGCGGTGTTCTGCGCGCCGACCACCGCGAGCAGATCGGTGGCCGGGACGACGCTGAGACCCGGCATCGCCGCCAGCGCTTCGATGGTCATGGACATCAACCCCAGGTCCATCCACGCCAGATCGGATCGGCCGGTCTGATTGTGGAACGGCAGGACCGCGAGCCGACCGGCACCGGTGCCGAACGAGGGCGTGCGCGCTTCGAGGCGGGATCCGTCACGGCCCCCGACCATTTCTTCTTCGATCGGGGCGACAAAGCGGTACCCGACACGATGGACCGTCTTGATGATCGACGGCTCGTCGGCATCGTCGCCGATCAGGCGCCTGGCCTTCATGATCGTGCGCGCGACCACGCCTTCGGTGACGACGACCTGGCTGCCCCAGACTTCGTCGAGCAGCTCCTGCTTGGTCACGACCCGGTTTCGTTGCAGGATCAGGAAGACGATGGCGTCGAACACCTTGGGCTCCGGCGTCTGCGGCTCGCCGGACCTGAACACCGTCCGTGCCAAAGGATCGACGACGTAGTCGCCGAATCGGAACCGAACTTGATTTGCCATCACCCGCGAATGTCTCACCGAAGGCTGTTTTCACCAATCCGTGGGGATGCTGATCTGCGTCGTGCCGCGAGGAGGTTGACAGCCGCTCGGAGCCGACGCAATCATCGTCGCGTCGATGAACGCCACGATCGCTTCAGCCAGCACCGTCGCACCCTGGGACGCGGCGCACTTTCGAAGCTGCGTCGTGTATCGACGCCGCCGCGAGGTCACGTGCGACGGCGTGGCGCAGTCGATAGAGCCGCGCGCATTCGACATCCTGCTGCACCTGATCGAACATCGCCACGCCGTCGTCAGCAAGAGCGATCTGATGGAGAAGTGCTGGGCCGGCGATGTGCCCAGCGACAGCGCGCTGGCACGCGCCATCATGAAGATCCGGCGCGCGATCGGCGATGCCGATCCCGATGCGCCGATGATCAGGACGGTGCATGGCATGGGCTACCAGTTCGTGTGTGCGATCGAGCTGCGCGCCAGCGATGCGCCGAGCCTGCCGCCAACCAGTGCGGATGCGTCCGTGTCGCAGGCGCGCCGGCTCGCGCTGCTGCCGATCGCCAACGCCACCAGCGACAACTCGTGCGGCTGGGTGGAGCTCGGCCTGATGTCGCTGATCGCGAAGGTGCTGCAGACGCTGCCCGACACCAGCATCGTGCCGATCCAGGACGTCTTCGCCGCGCTGCGCGGCATCGGTGCGGGCGATTCGCCGGAGACCCGGCTGGCCGCGATCGAGTCGGCGCTCGGCGCGGTGGACTGCGTCTGGGGCGAGCTGAGCGGCATCGAAGCCCGCTTCGTGCTGCACTTCAATCTCAGGACCTCGGGCACGCATATCCACCGCGGCACGGTCGTCGGCTCCGATCCGGCCAAACTCGCCACCGACGCCGCACTGCACTTGCGCCAATGGCTGGCGCCGGACAGTCTGGCGCTGACGGCGGCACAGACCATCGACCTCGGCGAGCCGTTCCTCAATCAGGTCTTCGCCCGCGCGCTGCAGTGCAGCCGGGAAGAGCGCCTCAACGAAGCCGAACATCTGCTCGCGGTGCTGCAGGAGTCCGGCGTGCATCACATGGCCGTGTTGCACGAGACGGCCAAGGTCCTGCTCGCGCTGGGACGGCCCGGCGCCGAGGAACGCCTGCGCGAGCTCGACGCGATCGTGCAGGAAACCGGCAGCCCGGCGCTGCGCGCGGTCAGCCGGTCGCTTCATGGAACCCATCTCGAGTTGCAGGGCCGCATCGCCGAGGCGATCGCCGCGACGCTGGAGGCGGTGGACATCGCTGAGGAGCACGGCTACGGAGACATGACCGCGCGCCTGCTGGTGACCTGCGCAAGCCGCATGGCCATGGGTTTCGACGAGCGCGCGAATGCGCTGTTGTCGCAAGCGATCCTGCGCGCCGAGCGGCTCAGCAACCGCATCGTGCTGTGCGACGCGTATTGCGCCGCGGGTCGTGTCGCCGGCTTTCGCAACGACTGGAATTCGGCGCTGCACCATCAACTCGCCGCGGTGGCGATCGCCGAGACGATGCACGAAGCCTCGCGGTCCTGGGCGTACGGCGCGCTGTCGTGGGTGCAGACCGAGCTCGGCCAGCTGGACGAGGCCGCCAAGTCGGCGGCGGCGGCGTTTCGCACGGCGCGGATGTCGGGCGCCGAGCCTCAGCAGGGGCTGGCCGCGGGGCAGGCCGCCTTGGCCTATCTGGCCTGTCGCCGGATTCGCGACACGGCCGAGTTGTTCGGCACGCTGCAAGGGCTGACCGCCGATGCGTCGGTGTCCATGCTCGTCGCCCGCGAGGCCTACTGCCGCGTCATGCTGCTGGGCGTGACGGGTCACGTCGATGAGGCATTGGCCCGCCTGGCCGACGTGTCCGAGGTTGCCTCGCATCACCCGCGGCTGATGAGTCGCTGCGAGGCGCTTCGGTTGCGGGTGTTGCTGCATGCCAAGCGGTTCGACGAACTCGAAGCGGCGTGCGCGGCGATACGCGAGTCGCCGACCATCCGCCAGGACGTGCGGCTCGAGCCGCTGATCGCGCACGCCCTCGCGTTCCGCGACCACTTCGAACGCGGCGAGACGGCGGCGGCGATCACGCGCCTGAGCGGCGTCGGCCGCGCGCAGGCCGCGTCGGAAGTGCACGCCGTGATCAGCCTGGACACGGCCTGGCTGCACCTCGAGCGCGGCGAGGTCGACGAAGCCGCCGCGATGACGGCGCCACTACAGGCCTGGCTCGAGCAAAGCCAGCCGGGGCTGATGGTGGCCGGCCGCCTGCACCACGCCCGGGGCGACTGGGACGCCGCGTTGGCGACACATCGTGAATGCATGCGCCGCTTCCCCGATGTGTCGACGGAGTTCCAGCGCGCGTTGCTCGACACGTATGAACGCGCGGCAAGAGATCGTCGCGCCGATGCCATCGCCCCGTTGAACGACCCCATCACGTTGCACTGGCAGGTGGCGCCTCACGTGCTGCGCGAGTTGCCCGCGGCACTGGGCGGAGCATCACCGGCGTGAGTTGAATTCCCAGTCAGGAATTCGTCGCGGTTCCGTCCACATTTGTTTGCATAGTTCCCTAGCATTCGAGCCCCGGATGATGTTGTCCTATGGCTCGAACGACGGTTAGCGAGACACCGATCGCCGCATCGAACAGCAGCGATGGCCGCGTGCCGCGTTCACTGCGCGTGCAGTTCGCGCTCGCACTGAGCGCCATGGGTTTGCTGGTGCTCGCCGGTGGCCTCATGTCGTTCCATGCCACGCGGGCGAGTGCGAACGCCTATGTCGCCGTTGCGTGGCAGAGCCTGGTTGCGGCGGCGGCTTGGCTGATCGGCTGGCTTCTGCTGAGGCGCCAGCTGGCCGCCGCCCGCTCGCGATTCGAAGACGGGCAGGAGCGCCTGAAGGCGATCATCGACCACACGGCCGATGGCATCGTGGTGCTGCACGATGCGCAGATCGTGCAGATCAACCCCGCGGCCGAGCGCATGTTCGGTGTGCGGCAGCGCCAGATCACCGGCCAGGCCATCGCCACGCTGCTGCCGCAGTTCGAGTCGCGCCCCCAAAGCTCGTGCGGGATCACGTACGAAACGCCTGCGCGGACCCGCACCGGCGCGACGATTCCGGTGGAGGTGTCGGTCAGCCCGGTCACCCCCGGCGACCTGTCGGTGCTCGTCGTGCGCGACGTGTCGCTGCGCAAGGAAACCGAGCAGCACCTGATCGCCGCTCGTGATGCCGCCGAAGCGGCGCGCGCCACCCAGGCCCGCTTTCTGGCGAACATGAGCCACGAGCTGCGCACCCCGCTGAACGCCGTGATGGGCTATGCGCAGGTCCTGCTGTATCAATCGACACTGACCGAACGGCAGCGTCTGGCCGCGAGCACGATCCGCAAC
>DATEFR010000464.1:0-2840 GCA_035280545.1 Burkholderiaceae bacterium
CCAGTCGGCGCCCAGCGCCCGCGCGTGGGCCACCAGCGCGGCGACGTACGCGCCCGGGTTGCGGCAGTGTCCGGCCTCGGGCACGTGCACGCCGAACTGGTAGCGCGGGTGCAGCGCCGGCTCGCGTGCGCGCAGCGTTGCGGCATCGAGCTCGTCCCACGCGACGCCGTTGTCGCGCCGGATGCCCCAGGCCAGCGCATCGGCCTCGAAGCGCGCACGCGACGGATAGATGTGCAGCAGCCCGCGGCGCTCGATCAGCTGCGGCACGCCCGCCTGTTGCGCAAGCGCCTGATGCAGCGCCGGCGCCTGGTCCAGCAGGCTGCGCAGCGCACGCGCGGTCGCGGCGATGCGCTCGGCCGTCCAGCCGGCCGCGAGATATCGCAGCAGCCACGGCGCAGCCTGCGGCAGGTAGCGCCAGCGTATCGCCAGCGGGCCGAGCGGATCGACGAGGAAACGCGGCAGCTTCTTCCACACGCCGGGCTCGGCCGGCGGAATCACCGAGTGCGACGACAGCCAGCCGGCGTTGCCATAGCTCGAGGCTTGCTCGCCGCCGGCGGGGCCCGGTTCGACCAGCGTGACGCGCAGGCCAGCGCGCAAGGCCTCCACGGCGCTGACCGCGCCGACGGCCCCGGCGCCGATGATCACGACGTGCCGGCTCATCCGGCGGGCTCGCTCAGGCTCCGGGTCTGCGTCAACGCGCCGTCGCGGCGAGCTCCGCGGTGCGGTCCAGCGGCTGGGTCGCCTGGAACGACGACGCGAATTCGCTCTTCAGCGAATTCAGCACCTCGGGCGAAACCAGCCCTTGGTATTGCCGCTCGATCTCGAGGAACATCGAGTGCGACACGTCGCCGACCTGCAGGCGCGAGTCGGAGTTGAACGTGGACGCCTGCGTACCGTTCGCACCGTAGAACGGGTCCTTCGAGCGGCCGATCACCGCGACCGACATCTTCGATCGCAGCGCGGCCAGCCCATGGTTCGACCAGTTGGTGACCAGCGACTCGAGCTGCTCGAGCGCAGCCCGCAGGATCTCGACCGGCACCTGCGTCATCGTCTCCTCGCCCTGAAGCTTCAGCGCGCGTTCGACGTAGACGAGATGGCGCACCACGTGCCGCGTCATCGGATGCAGATCGAGCAGCTTGCGCAGCTCGGTGCGCATCAGCTCCAGCTCCGCGCTGCCGGGCACCGCCGGCTGCTGGCTGTTCGCCGCCACCCCGGGCTTGCCCTTGGCCGGCGTCGGCCTCTTCTTGCTGCCGCGCGCCAGCGGGAGCTCGCTGAAGAACACCCGCCGGACCAGCCGAAAGGGCGCCGCGATCATCGCGACGAGCTTGCTGTCGCGGCGCGCGCGCTTCGGCGCGCTGGGCGCCTCGGCGGCCGCCGGCCGTTTGGCCTGTACTGCTGTGGATTTGCTTTTCATCATGCGTGCCTCGCTCGAACTGAATGCAAGGGCTGCAAGGGGCGATGCGATCACATGATGTTACGTTTGTTGCGACCCTTCCGCGCGTGACTTTCGCACGCCCGGCGCGAGCCGCTAGCGCAGGCGCGAAAAGCTGATGCGGCGCGCGCGGCGGCGTCATAGACCCGGGCTGAAGCCGGAGCGCGCCGTCAGGCGCCGGCCTCGATCATGCCGACGCGTTCTTCCGTCGCGAGAGGCGCCTCGCGCGGCGGCGGCGGCGGTCGGCTGTGCCAGTCCTCGACCATGGCGCGCAGCGGGCGCACGACGCCCTCGTCGACGAGCCGACGTGCGGCCTCGAGATCGGCGATGCCGCGTTGCCACTCCTCCACCACGACATCGGCCAGCAGCTCGGCGCTCGCGATGCAGCGCTCGTCGAGGCGACGCGCCGCGGCCTGCCGCGCCGCGACGATCGCAGAGCCGGAACCCGCCTCGCGCATCGAGGCCCGTGCATAGTCCGACATCGCCCGCCGCAAGCGCCGCTGCAGATACCGCCCGGGGCTGCCGCGCGACGAAACCAGCGACTCGAATCCGCGTTGCGCCAGCAAACGCCGTGCTGCGCGCAGATGCAGGGTCAGATGCGCGAGCCGCCACAGGTCATGGCGCGCCGGCGCGTAGCCGGTGAGCGCGTGGGCCTGCTCGTCCAGCACGGCCACGATCCGGGCCCTGCCGTCCAACGCGTGCGGCATCTCGAGCTCGGCGGCGGCGCGGCATCGCTTCAACGCCGCGGCATCGAACGGCGCATCGTCGCTGTGCCACAGCGTGGCCAGATAAGCCGCGACCGCACGCTTGAGCTCGCCGGCCCAGCGCTTGCGCAACTTGCGCGGCGCATGGGCCGCGTCGTCGTCGCTCGCACGCAGCGCACGGATCGTGGTGACGAGCAGCGTGACGTCCAGCGCTGCGGCGTTCAGGTGTTCCATGGAGTCTCCCTCGTCGGATCGTAGGCGAGCTTCGTGTCGCCTGTGAGGACTCGCTCGAGTCGGCATGTCGGCGCACATGCTTCACGCAACGTGTCATCACGCTGACACGAAACGATGGCGTCGTGATGGTCCCGCTGCAGCGCATGCGATCGCGTACAGTCGCGCTCGCGATAACTTGCCGCCGCCGCACCACCACGAGTCCATGAGTCGATCCCTGCTGCACTTCGAGCCCGGTGACGGCTCCGGCCCACTGTCGCGCCTCCTGGTCGACGAGAGCCTGCGCGGCGTCTTCCAGCCCATCGTCAGCATGGGCGACGGCTCGATCTACGCACACGAGGCGCTGATCCGCGGCCCCGCGAACCTGCCGCTGCATTCGCCCGACCTGCTGCTCGCCGCGGCGCGCCGCGAGAACCTGCTGATCGAATTCGAGATCGCCTGCGTCCGGCAGCAGCTCTCGCAATGGGCCGAGG
>DATEFR010000465.1:0-4167 GCA_035280545.1 Burkholderiaceae bacterium
CGTGTTGATCGGCAGCGTCGTGATTGGCATGACCACCCCGACGGGCCGGACCGCAGCGGCCAGCGAACAAGCCTGAATGATCGATCGGCACCCAACTCCCATGACGTTCCCCACCAGACAAGTGTCCTTCCGGACGCTGCATGCGATGCTGATCCCGGCCTGCGTTGTGGCTGGCCTGGCGATCGGAGCTGCCAATTGGCAGGCGTTGCGCGAAATGGCCGAGCCGGAGCGGATAAGCATCCAACGGCTACTGGAGGTTTGGGTCGGCGCGACGTTCTTCCTGCTCGCCACAGGCCTGCTCCTGTTGGCGTGCGCCCTTCGCCAGGTAGGCGTCTTGCTGAGGTCGCGCACCGCCGAGCGCGATCACGTGATCCGCCTGAACGCACAGTTGCGCGCGCATGCCGATCGCCTGGCTCATGCAGCCGACCACGATGCTCTCACGGGGCTGCTGAATCGCGCCAGGTTTCATGCCGCGCTGCAACGCCACATTCACGCCGACCGCTGCGCCGAGGATGCCATCGTCGTGCTGTTCATCGACGTGGACGATTTCAAGGCGGTGAACGATACCCACGGGCATGGCGCGGGCGACGAGGTGCTGCGGATGTTCGCGCGGCGGCTGCGCGACAGCGTGCGCGACACCGATCTGGTGGCGCGCCTGGGCGGCGACGAGTTCGCCGTGCTGCTGACCCACACTCACGGCGAGCAGGCACAAGCGCTGGCTCGCGAACTCACCGAGCGCTTGTCGTCGTCCTATGAGATCGGCGGCAAGCAAGTCCGGGTCTCGGCGTCCATCGGTATGGCGAGCTCCCGCAAGCGCGAGACCACCGCAAAGGACTTGCTCGAGGCGGCCGATGAAGCGATGTACAGGGCCAAGGAAGGTGGGAAGTGCCGGTTCGCCGTCTCGCCGCGGCCCCTCGATTCAGGGTTGCATTGACGACGGGCTCGCGAGTCCCCCCACGCTCGGCAGCGGCACGAAAGCATAAGCACGCTCGCCCGAGGCGAGAACATGGCCGATGCCGGGAAACGGCAAGTGCGCTCCCGCCACCAGGTAGCCGCCCGCGGCCGCCTCGGCGAGGATGCGCAGACGCTCGCGCACGGCAGCAGGAGCATCGACGTCGTAGCCTATCGTGACGGAAGGGTCGGCAAACTGCACCGCGGCGACATGCACCACGTCTCCCCAGACCAAGAGCCTCTCGCCCTTGGACTCGATCGCATACGCCGTATGACCCGGGGTGTGCCCATAGGCGGGCTCCGCGCGCACGCCGGCAAGCAGCTCGGTCCTGCCGTCGAAGACCTTCAGCCTGCCGGCTTCGCTGTAGGGCTTCACGGCGGCCATCGCCGCCTGGAAGAAGCGCCTCGCGTCTTCGGGCGCAGCCCGCATGCGCGCCTCGCTCAGCCAGTAGTCGGTGTCGTGCTTGTCGATCCGAAGGACTGCGTTGGGGAAGACCATCCGCCCGTTGGCAACCAGGCCGCCGACATGGTCGGTGTGCAGGTGGGTGATGAGAATCTCGTCGACCTGCTCGGGGCGATAGCCCGCCGAGCGCAGGTTGCCGATCAACGCACCGGTCGACGGCCCCAGCATCGCGCCCGCACCCGGGTCGATCAGCACCAGCTTGCTGCCGGTGTTGATCAGGAAGCCGTTGTGCGAGGTCTCCACCTCCTCGCCCAGAAAGCTTCGTCGCAATGCCGCCGAGATTTCGGAGGCATCACCGTGCAGCAGCTTGAGTGCCGGCAGCTTGTTGCTTCCATCCGAGAGAACCGTCACCTCGAAGTCGCCCAGCATCAGGCGGTAGAAGCCCGGTGCCTGCGTTTTCACCATCGGTGCAGCTGCAAGCGCCGGTGGGCAAAGGAGGCAGACTGCTGAAAGGCACAGCGCGGCCAGCACGGCAAGTCGTCGTTTCATGACGAACCTCGTTTGGACAGTTGACGGACCCGACGCTGGTCGGCGCTTCCTCTATGCAGCTGCGAGCGCATCGCGCCACGCCTGCTCGATGTCGTGCAAGCGCGGGCTGGGCGCGCGCAGCAGCGGCGTGGCCACGGTGCGGATCAGCGCGCGCTGCGCGTCCTGCGTCACGTATTCGACGGGCGACTTCCCGTCCACCCGCGCCAGCAGCAACGCCGGCAAGAGAGACGCGGCCCGTGACTCGAGCTGCGCCTCGGGCTCCCAGTTCACGTGCTCGAAGTAGCCGTCCACGAGCGATGTGAACGCGTTGGCCGGCAGCAGCCGGGCCTCGGCGCGAACCAGGCCCTTCAGGAGCAGGTGCGTGAGGCAGAACGCCAGGTCGAACGCGGGGTCGCCGTACCACGCGCACTCCGCATCGAGGAACACCGGTCCGCGCGGCCCGACGAGGATGTTCTTCGGACTCACATCGCCATGCACGAGCGCGTGCTGCGTGCCGGCGGTCCGGGCGACGAGCTTGTACAGCGCCGGCGCGAGTGCCGGGTGGCGCGAGGCTGTCGCAACGAGGTACGGCTCCAGCCGCAGCGCATAGAAGTTGTCGATGGTCTCGAACGCCGCCGCGATGTCCGCGCGACCGGCGCTGGCAGCGTGCAAGCGCCCCAGCACGCCGCCCACGGCACGCGCCGTGTCGGGGTTGACCTCGCCGCGCATCAACTGCTGTTTCCAGACCGGATGATCCCGCGGCTCCAGGTACGACATCGCGAAGAAGCCAGCCGCCTCGTCGTGCGCGAGCGGCTCGGGTACGTTGTCGGGGCAGTGCTGCGCGGCGAACTTCATCCAGGCCCACTCGTAGGCATTGCGCGACAGCGGCGCGCGCCATTCGGCCTGGACCTTCAACTGCGCCAGCGCCCGCTTGACGCACAGCAGACGCCCGCCCACCTCGACGCGCCAGATGTCCGACGAGACACCGCCGGAAAGAGGTTCGCACGAGGCCTCGCCGCCGGATGTCCAGAGCGTGCTGTCGCGCAGGAACTTCGCGAGCGCGGGGTCCATGTCCATCGTCACGTCGTTCATCTTTCGGGTCTCGCTCTCGTTCTCACGGCCGGGTCGCAGGGGTATTGCGCGGCTCGCGCGGCACGTCGCCTCGCACGACGCGCACCACCTCTTCGGCGGCGCGGCGGCGCAGTTCGACCAGCGACGCATCGGACGAGAACGCCACGTGCGGCGTCAGCATCGCACCGGGCTGCGCCAGCAGCGCCTCGGGCACCTGCGGCTCGGACTCGAGCACGTCCAGGGCCGCCGCGGCGAGCTGGCCGGTCTGCAGGGCCTGCGTGACCGCATCGGTATCGACCACGCCGCCGCGGCTGACGTTGATCAACAGCCCGCCCTTCGGCATCAGCGCCAGGCGCTCCCGGTTGATCAGGTGACGGGTACCGTCCGTCAGCGGCGCATGCACGACGACGATGTCGCTGCGCGCCAGCAGCGTATCCAGGTCGACGCAGAGCACGCCGGACACCTCGCCGCTCTGGTGCGGATCATTCGCCAACACGCGGCAGCCGAAGGCCGCGAGCTTGCGCGCCGTTGCGCGGCCGATGCGGCCGAAACCGACGATGCCGCAGGTGAGCGTCGCCAGGCGCCGCAGCTTCGCGCTCGCGGGGGCCCATCGCCCTGCGCGGACTTCGCGGTCGAACTGAACGAGCCCGCGCGTCCACGCCAGCGCGAAGCCGACGGCGTGATCGGACACCTCCTCGACGCAATAGTCCGGCACGTTGGTGACCCACACGCCCTGCGCAGTCGCGGCCTGCACCGCGATGTTGTCCAGGCCCACACCCAACCGGGCCACGATGCGCAGCGACTTGCTCGCCGCGACGGCCGCAGCGGAGACCTCGGCCCAGCAGGTCAGGATGCCCGCCGGCTGGTGCTCGCGAACCAGCGACTCGATGTCGCTCGCCGGCGCCGGAGCGGCAGGTCCGGCCACCAGCCTCAGCCCGGCCCCTTCGATGACGGAACGCTCGACGGCGTCGTCGGGCCAGGCGTAGTCGGTCAGCAGTACGGTATCAGGCATGTAGAAGTTCCGGTTCGGAGCGATGGCGCGCGGTGTCCGTGCCCACACAAAGCGTTCGTTGCACGCCGAGCCCCTCGACGCCTGCTTCGACAAGATCCCCCGGCGCGAGATAACGGCCGTGATGGCTGCCAAAGCCTGCCGGCGATCCAGTGCACAGCAGGTCTCCCGGGTGCAACCGGGTGTGCCGAGAGAGATAGGCGAT
>DATEFR010000466.1:0-4953 GCA_035280545.1 Burkholderiaceae bacterium
AAGGTCGCGATGGTCTACGGCCAGATGAACGAGCCGCCGGGCAACCGCCTGCGCGTCGCGCTGACCGGCCTGACGATGGCCGAGTCGTTCCGCGACGAAGGCCGCGACGTGCTGTTCTTCGTCGACAACATCTACCGCTACACGCTGGCTGGCACCGAAGTGTCGGCGCTGCTGGGCCGCATGCCGTCGGCGGTGGGCTACCAGCCGACGCTGGCCGAGGAAATGGGCCGCCTGCAGGAGCGCATCACGTCGACCAAGGTCGGCTCGATCACGTCGATCCAGGCCGTGTACGTGCCGGCGGACGACCTGACCGACCCGTCGCCGGCCACGACCTTCGCGCACTTGGACGCGACCGTCGTGCTGTCGCGCGACATCGCGGCGCTGGGCATCTACCCCGCGGTCGACCCGCTGGACTCGACCTCGCGCCAGGTCGACCCGAACGTCGTCGGCGAGGAGCACTACACGACGACCCGCGCGGTGCAAGGCACGCTGCAGCGCTACAAGGAGCTGCGCGACATCATCGCGATCCTGGGCATGGACGAGCTCTCGCCCGAGGACAAGCTCGCGGTCGCCCGCGCCCGCAAGATGCAGCGCTTCCTGTCGCAGCCGTTCCACGTGGCCGAGATCTTCACCGGCACGCCGGGCAAGTACGTGCCGCTGAAGGAAACGATCCGCGGCTTCAAGATGATCGTCAACGGCGAATGCGATCACCTGCCCGAGCAGGCGTTCTACATGGTCGGCACGATCGACGAAGCGTTCGAGAAGGCGAAAAAGATCCAGTAAAGCAACTCCGTTCGGGCTGAGCCTGTCGAAGCCCTTCGACAAGCTCAGGGCGAACGGCAGAGGACGCATCCAACATGGCGAACACCATCCACGTCGACGTCGTCTCGGCCGAAGAGCAGATCTTCTCCGGCGAGGCCAAGTTCGTCGCTTTGCCCGGCGAAGCGGGCGAGCTCGGCATCCTGCCGCGCCACACGCCGCTGATCACGCGCATCAAGCCGGGTGCGGTGCGCATCGAGCGCGCCGACAACGGCGAAGAGGAGTTCGTGTTCGTCGCCGGCGGCATCCTCGAGGTGCAGCCGGGCACGGTCACCGTGCTGGCCGATACCGCGATCCGCGGTCACGACCTCGACGAGGCGAAGGCGCTCGAAGCGAAGAAGCTGGCCGAAGAGGCGATGAAGAACGCGAAGAGCGACATCGACTTCGCGAAGGCCCAAGGCGAATTCGCCGCGATGGCGGCGCAGATCGCCGCGATCACGAAGCTGCGCCGCAAGTAATTCGGCCACGCGCGCCGCTCACACGCCCCGGCCTCGTGCCGGGGTTTTGTTTTGGGCCTTCGAGCGGCCGCGCGCAGACATCCCGCTTCGTTATCATCACGCGCTTTTGCCGACGTCGTACCCGTGGCCGCCGCTGCTCCCGATCCGCTGAACCCCGCGCAGCTCGAAGCGGTGCACCACCTGAGCGGCCCGTGCCTGGTGCTGGCCGGCGCCGGTTCGGGCAAGACGCGCGTGATCACGCACAAGATCGCGCGGCTGCTGCAGGCTGGCTACGCGCCGGGCCAGATCGCCGCGATCACGTTCACGAACAAGGCGGCGGCCGAGATGCGCGAACGCGCGAAGGCGCTGGTCGGCTCGCGTGCCGCGGGCAAGCTGGTCGTCAGCACGTTCCACTCGCTGGGCGTGCGCATCTTGCGCGCCGAAGGGGCGCGCCTCGGGTTGAAGGAGCAGTTCAGCATCCTCGACAGCGATGACGTGCTGGGCATCCTGAAGGACGCCGGCGGCAGCAGCGACAACGCGCTCGCGAGGCGCTGGCAGTGGGCGATCAGCCTGTGGAAGAACCAAGGCCTGAACAGCGCCCAGGTCGAGCCGCAGAACGACGATGAGCGCGTCGCCCAGCGCGTGATGCAGCGCTACGAGGAGCGGCTGGCCGCGTACCAGTCGGTCGATTTCGACGACCTGATCGGGCTGCCGCTGAAACTGCTGCGCAGCGACGCCGAAGCGCGCGCGACCTGGCAGGACACCTTGCGCTACGTGCTCGTCGACGAGTACCAGGATACCAACGCGATCCAGTACGAGATGCTGAAGCTGCTCGCCGGCGATCGTGCGCTCTTCACGGCGGTCGGCGACGACGACCAGAGCATCTACGGCTGGCGCGGCGCGACGATCGACAACCTGCGCCGCCTGCCGCAGGAGTACCCGGGGCTGAAGGTGATCCCGCTCGAGCAGAACTACCGCTCGACCGGGCACATCCTGCGCGCCGCGAACATGGTGATCGGAAACAACCCGAAGCTGTTCGAGAAGAAGCTGTGGAGCGCGTTCGGCGACGGCGAGCCGGTCAAGGTGGTCGAGTGCGACAACGAGGAGCACGAGGCCGAGCGCGCGGTGGCGCGCATCCAGGCGATCAGGGGCCAGGGCGGCCAGAACATCGAGCTGAAGGATTTTGCGATCCTCTACCGCGCGAACCACCAGGCCCGCGTGTTCGAGCAGGCGTTGCGCAAGGCCAATCTCGCGTACAAGGTCTCGGGCGGGCAGAGCTTCTTCGACCGCGCCGAGATCCGCGACCTGTGCGCCTGGCTGCGCCTCCTGGTCAACAACGACGACGACCCCGCGTTCCTGCGCGCGGTGACCACTCCCAAGCGCGGCATCGGCCATCAGACGCTCGCGAGCCTCGGCGAGTTCGCGGGCAAGTGGAAGACCAGCCTGTACGAGGCGCTGTTCGCCGAGTCGCTCGCCAGCGTGCTCAGCACGCGCGCGATCGGCTCGCTGCACGAGTTCGGCCGCTACGTGAACGACCTCGAGTACCGCGCGCGCCAGACCGTCGGCGCCGAGGACGCGAAGGCGCTGCTGATGGGCTGGCTCAAGGACATCGCGTACGAGCAGCACCTGCACGACGGCGAGGACAACGAGAAGCTCGCCGCCTCGCGCTGGAGCAACGTGCTGGACTTCGTCGACTGGATCGCCAAGCGCTGCGGCGGGGAGATCGAGAACGACGGCATCGCGACGGTCGAGACCGAGAAGAAGAGCGTCATCGAGGTCGCGCAGACGATCTCGGTGATCATCAGCCTGGCCGAGCGCGGCGACGACCAGAACGTGATCACGCTGTCGACCCTGCACGCGTCCAAGGGGCTGGAGTGGCCGCATGTCGTGCTGGCCGGCGTCAACGAAGGCCTGCTGCCGTTCAGGAGCGAAGACGAGGACATGACCGCGCAGCGCCTCGAGGAGGAGCGCCGGCTGATGTACGTCGGCATCACGCGGGCACGCACCACGCTCGCGGTCAGCACGCTGCGCCGGCGCAAGCGCGGGCGCGAGTACGTGCAGGGCATGCCGAGCCGCTTCATCGGCGAGATGAAGCTGGACGAGGTCGTCGCCAAGGAAGACCCGCGCGAGAAGCTCAAGGCCTTGCGCGCCGCGGCAGCGCAGCGCGCGGCCAAGGTGGTGCCTACATCCCCTTGAACAGGCCGGTGAAGCTGCGGCTGACCTCCAGCTTCTCCGGGTGCCCCTTCACGCTGACCAGCTGCCGTCCGCGCAGGTCGCGGCTGATGCCGGCGATGAACTTGGTGTTGACCAGCGTGGAGCGGTGGATCTGCCAGAACACGTTCGCGTCCAGCTCTTCGATCAACTCCTTGATCGGCTTGCGGATCAGCGCTTCCAGCGTCGCGGTCTGCACCCGCGTGTATTTCTCGTCGGAGATGAAGAACAGCACCTCGTCGACCGGGATCATCTGGATGTTCTGGCCGACGGTGGCCTGGATCCAGCGCAGCCGCGGCGCCTTCTCCGGATCCATGCGCACGGCGAGCCGCTGCAGCAGCTGCTGCATGTCGGCGGCGCTGGCGCTGCTCGCGGCCGGCGTCGCCGTGCCGCCGCTCGGGTCGCGGCCGTTGGTCGCGTCGCTGCGCCGCTGCGCCAACCGCTTCTGGATGCGCTCGACCGTCACGGTCAGCCGCTCGCGTTCGGCCGGCTTCAGCACGTAGTCGACCACGCCCTGCTCGAACGCCTCGATCGCGTACTGGTCGTATGCGGTGATGAAGACGATCTCGCAGCCCAGCCAGCCGTCGCTCGTGTCGTCGTCGGTCGGCAGCTGCGCGATCGCGCGCGCCGCCTCGACCCCGGTCATGCCCGGCATCCGGATGTCGAGGAACACCAGCTCCGGGTGCAGCGCCTCGGTGAGCTGCACGGCCTCGGTGCCGTTCTTCGCTTCGCCGACGATCTCCAGCTCGGGCCAGACTTCGGCGAGCCGGGCGCGCAGCTGTTCGCGCAGCAGGCGCTCGTCGTCGGCGATGACGGCGCGGGGCGTTGGGGAAGCGGTGTTCGACGTCATCCCGCGATCGTAGCGGGCGCTGCGGGGTTTGCGGGCGGTGCGGGCGCCGAAGGCGGTGCCGTGCGTGGCGAGTCGTGCCGCGCCGCGCGCCAGATCAACCAGACGATCAGGATCACCGGAGAGAACACGACGCCCAGCACCGCGGTCGTGAGCACCAGGGCCGCCGTCACCGCGATCGCGGCCACCGCGAGCGGCAGCAGCACGGCGAGCGGGACCACGAGCATCACGACGACGCAGGCAATCGCGACGCCGGCCAGCGCGAGCAGCCAATGACCGGCGCTCAAATCGTTCAGCGTGAACTGCGCGTCGTCGATCGTGAGCACCGCGTGGTCGAAAGGCGTGCCGCCGATCATCGCCGTGCCGATCAGCAGCGCGCTGACCGCCAGCGAGACCAGCAAGCTTCTCAATACCCAGTTCATGCCATCTCTCCTTCGTGGGCCTGTGCCTGATAGGGCACCGTGATCGTCACGACCGTGCCGCTGGGCGTGTTCTCACCTATCGTCATCGAGGCCTTGTTACCGTACAGCAGCTTCAGGCGCTCGCGGATGTTCGCCAGGCCCACGCCGGTGCCGGCCGTCGCGGCCTTGCCGAACCCGAGGCCGGTGTCGGCGACCGTCACCGCGAGCTTGCCGTGCA
>DATEFR010000467.1:0-2295 GCA_035280545.1 Burkholderiaceae bacterium
CAGCGTTTTCGCGCCGGAAGGCGCGGCGCTGGTCGAGGAGTTCGACCCGATCGCCCATTCGGCCGACGGCGCCGTCGAAGCCGGGCGCCTGACCGCGCCGATGCCGGGCAAGGTGATCGCGTTCCTCGCGAAGGTCGGCGAACGCGTGCGCCAGGGCCAGCCGCTCGCGGTGATGGAGGCGATGAAGATGGAGCACACGATCGCCGCGCCGCACGACGGGCTGGTCGAGGAGCTGCTCTACGCGGTCGGCGACCAGGTGGGCGAGGGCGGCGAGCTGCTGCGGCTCGCGGCGTCGGCGTGATGCGCCGGTGAGGCCGCCGTCGTGGCCGGTTCAGCCGAAGATTGCCGTGAGGTCGAGCGCCGCGTCGGGCAGCATGACCGGCGCGAGCATGCCGGTCCAGTCGCGCTCCGAGACGTCGGCGTAGCCCGCGGCTTCGGGTCGACGATGGATCAGCAGCTTGCGGGCGTTGACGTCGACGATCCACATCTCGGGAATGCCGTGCTTCGCATAGAGCCTGGCCTTGACGCGGCGGTCGAAGCCGAGGCTGCTGTCGGCGACCTCGATGATCAGCAGCGCGTCCTGCGTCGAGGGCAGCACCGATGGGCCGAGCCGGTCCGGGCGCAGCAGCACGAAGTCGGGCTCGGGCTCCGAATCGGGCGGCAGCATCACGCTGTTCTGCACCGAGACGACCGCGCGGTCGCCGACCGCCAGCACCAGCGCACGATTGAGCCGGTTGATGTAGTGCACGTGCGGCGGGCCGATCGGCGCCATGTTCAGGATCTCCCCCTCGATCAGCTCGATACGCGCGTCGGGCGCGAAGACCTGACCCTCACCCATGCGGTGGTACTCGTCCAGCGTCACGCGGTGGCGCGTGACGGGGCGGATCGCATCGTCGATCTCGGGAGGGGTCAGGACGGCTGCCATGTTGTTGCTGGCCATCGTAGCGCAACGCGGTTTTTCCGGCGCCGCGCCGCACGGGCTCAGCGTGCCGTGGTGCTGCGGCGCAGCCAGCTCGATGGGTTCAGCAGCGTGCGCGGCGCGGCGTCGGACTGGCGCGGCAGCGTGAGCTCGGAGGGAATCGAGACGCCGAAGCCCGTGGTGTTGCTGGCCCAGGCGGCGTCCTGCGGTGCGTCGGCCGGCTTGGCGGCGAGGGCCGGTGTCGAGGCCGGCTTCGGGGATGCGCGCTTGAACTGTGCGGCGAGCTCGACCAGCTCGGCATCGCCGCAGGCTTCGCAGACCCACAGCGCTTCGCGCGCCTCGCGGCTGCCCTTGAGCAGCGCGGCGATCTCCACATCTTCTCCATATTGGCGCAGCAGCGCAAAATGGATTCGGGCGGCGAGCCGGAAACGAGTCGGATCCACGTTGAGTGTCCTGTTGTTGTATTCCCTGTGCCGCGATGTTCCGACGATGCGCGGCACGGGCCTACCCCCGGCCGTGGGGGTCGGTACCATCGAATCGTCCAAACCGAGTATTTCGTCATGACTCCGTCTTTTCCCTCCCGCGTGACGCTGGTCGAGGTCGGCCCGCGCGACGGGCTGCAGAACGAGAAGCAGCCGGTCGCGGCCGTGCACAAGATCGAGCTCGTGCATCGCCTTCAGGCGGCCGGTCTGCGTGAGATCGAGGTCACGAGCTACGTCAGTCCGAAGTGGGTGCCGCAGATGGCCGACAACGCCGAGGTGATGCGCGGCGTGCGGCGCAAGCCCGGCGTTCGTTATTCGGTGCTGACGCCGAACCTGAAGGGTTTCGAGGCGGCGATCGCCGACGCGGCGATCAGGCCCGACGAGATCGTCGTGTTCGGCGCGGCCAGCGAGGCGTTCAGCCAGCGCAACATCAACTGCTCGATCGAGGAGAGCATCGAGCGCTTCCGCCCGGTCGTGGCCGCGGCGCACGAGCATGGCATCAAGGTGCGCAGCGCGATCTCGTGCGCGCTCGGCTGCCCGTATCAGGGCGACGTCAGCGCCGACGAGGTCGAGCGCGTCGTCAAGCTGATGAAGGCGATCGGCGTCGACCACTGCGGCATCGCCGACACGATAGGCGTCGGCACGCCGAAGCGGGCGCAGGCGGCGCTGGAGCGTGCGCTGAAGCATTTCCCGCTGGTCGAGGTCAGCGGACACTTCCACGACACCTACGGCCAGGCGCTCGCGAACATCTATGCCTGCCTGGAGCTCGGGGTGCACACCTTCGACGCCAGCGTCGCCGGGCTCGGCGGCTGCCCCTATGCAAAGGGCGCGACCGGCAACGTCGCGACCGAGGACGTGCTGTTCATGCTGAACGGGCTGGGCATCGAAACCGGC
>DATEFR010000468.1:0-15781 GCA_035280545.1 Burkholderiaceae bacterium
GTGCGAACGCGATCAGCGCCAGCACGGCGCCTAGCGTCAGCGCCTCGCGCACGCTGACCGCGCCGCTGGTCACCGGACGCTGCGCGGTGCGCTTGACGAAGCGATCGAAGTCGCGGTCGGCCACGTCGTTGACCGCGCAGCCGGCGCTGCGCATCAGGAACGTGCCCAGCACGAACACCGCGAGCAGGTGCCAGCCGGGAAAGCCGCCGGCGGCGATCCACAGCGCCGCCAGCGTCGGCCACAGCAGCAGGTAGCTGCCGGCCGGACGGTTCCAGCGGATCAGGTCGAGGTACAGCGCGGCGCGTGAGCGCGCTGTCGTGGCGGGTGTCGCGGACATCGGGGCCGATTGTCCCAGCCCGCGTGAACGGCCGTCGTCAGACCCGCGCGGCGTGCGCTGCTATTGCTGCGACTGCGGCCAGTGGCTGACGTTCCCGCTCAGGCTGCTGTTGCGACGCGGCGGATCCGACACGCGGTAGGCCGCGACCATCGAGTCGCGGAACTTCGCGCCGTCGAACCGCCGGCTCGCCTCGGCCTTCGCGGCCGCGCCGAGGCGGCTGCGTTCGTCCGGCGAGTCGATCAGCTCGGCCACGCAGGTCAACAGCTCCTCCTGCGACGAGCAGACCAGGCCGGTCTTGCCGTGCTCGATCACGTCGCGGTGATACGGCGTGTTCCAGACCACGCACGGCAGCCCCAGCGTCATCGCCTCGGCGAGCAGCGCCGGGAAGCCGAAGTCGCCGCCCAGGGCCACGTAGATCCACCCGGCGGCGAGCCGGCTCGCGCGCTCGTCGGCATCGAGGGCGTCGATCACCGCGACGTTCGCGGCCGCGAGGCGCGCGCGAGAGTCGTCGTCCGCCGTGCCGAACCAGTTGAAGCTGAGCTTCAGCGATTCCTCGTTCAGCAGCACCGCGAGCTGCGCGAACATCGCGGCCGCATCGGCGTTCGGCTTGCGGCTGCCGGTGACCAGCAGCGGCCGGCGCGCCGGGTGGCGCGGGGTCTCGAAGAACACGTCCTCGACCGGCGACTCGACCACGTGCACGGGCTCGCGCGTGATGCGCTCGAGCAGGCGCGCCTCGACCGACGAGTTGGCGATCGCGCGCTGGCGCTGCGGGCCCGACATCGGACGCAGCAGCCACAACGCGAGTGCGCCCAACGGCTTGAACGGCCCGAGCGAGCGCGAGCCGTGCGGCGAGAAATACAGGCGCTGCGGCCAGCGTCCGGTGCGCGCGGCATAGGCGCCGATCAGGCTCGGCACGACCCCGTGCAGATGGATCGCCGCGGTGGGCTGCGTGCTCACCGCGGCACGCAGCGCTTCGAGCGAATTCGCCGCGCGGCGTGCGACCCCCTCATTCGCGGGGCACAGCACGAGCCGGATCGTCGGATGGAAATGCGGCAATAAATGCCGATGCCGGGGTTCGTCGACCAGGATCACGGTCTGCGCGATGCCACGCTCGGCCAACGTCACCGACAGCGGGCCCAGAAAACCAAACACGTCGTCCGTCACGCGCCCAACGAGGTGCACAACGTGTCCGCTTGTTTGGGGAGCCGCACTGATAGCGTTCACTTCGGACATTTCAGAGTCCCGCATCATCGTCGGAGGAGATTCAACGTGCACCGTCACGCGCGACCACCACCTTCATCGTCTTCGCGAGGATCTTCATGTCGAGCCACGGCGAACGGCTGTCGACGTACTGGCGGTCCAGCGCCACGCGTTCGTCGTAGGTCGTGTTGTTGCGACCGCTCACTTGCCACAACCCGGTCATGCCGGGCAGCACGCTGAGGTAGTCCCAACGCACGCGGCCGTAGCGCGTCAATTCGCCGACCGTGATCGGGCGCGGCCCGACCAGCGCCATCTCGCCGCGCAGCACGTTGATGAGCTGCGGCAGCTCGTCGAGACTGGTGCGGCGCAGGAAGTGGCCGACTCGCGTGATGCGCGGGTCGTGCGTCAGCTTCTGATCGCGCTCCCATTCGGCCCGTGCGGCAGGGTCGCGCTCGAGCAGCTCGGACAGCATGCGCTGCGAGTCCACGTGCATGCTGCGGAACTTGAGGCAACGGAACAGCCGTCCGCGCATTCCAACGCGGTAGTGGCCGAACAACGCAGGTCCGCCGTCGCCGCGCATGATCAGCACGGCGACCCCCAACATGAGGGGCGAGAAGATGAGCAGAAGCACGAGCGCCGCGAGCTGGTTGATTCGCAGGCGTATGGCTTCGGCAACCGGGGCGCGCATCGCAGGGTGCGTGAGCGCTCGCATGGCACAAAGAGAAGCATTGGGCATAGGCATGGGCCTATCTCCTTCCAAGACGCGATACGGCAAACCGCTAGGGTAGCAACATGCAGGCCAGACTTGTGCAGTGCAACATTAGTTACGCGGTAACGGTTGTAGCAGCGCGCTGAAACGGCGACCATGTCGTCTTTCGAGCATGACTCTTGCTGTCCAATCGTGCCATGACTCTTTCTCAGATCGTTCTCATCCTTCGGGCGCGCTGGCGTTCCGCGCTCGTGACGTTCGTGCTGATCGTCGGCCTCGTCGTCGCGGTGACGCTGCTGCTGCCGCGCTCGTACACCGGCACCGGTGCGGTCGTGCTCGACGTGAAGTCGCCCGACCCGATCGCCGGCGTCGTGCTGCCCGGCATGGTCGTGTCGAGCTACATGGCCACACAGGTCGATGTGATGCAAAGCGAGCGCGTGATCCGGCGCGCGATCCGCACCCTCAAGCTCGACAAGGACGCCGACCTGCGCGCGGTCTGGCAGGACGTGACCGAAGGCCAGGGCGACTTCGAGACCTGGCTCGCGGCACGCATCCTGAAGAAGCTCGACGTGAAGCCGGGCAAGGAATCGAACGTGATCGTCGTCGGCTACACCAACCGCGATCCCGAGCTTGCGGCGAAGACGGCGAACGCCGTCGTCAATGCCTATATCGACACGACGCTCGAGCTGCGCACCGAACCGGCGAAGCAATTCAACGCGCAGTTCGACGAAAGCACGAAGGTCTTGCGCGAGGCGCTCGAGGTCGCGCAGAAGAAGCTCTCGGAGTTTCAGCAGAAGAACGGCATCACCGTCAGCGACGAGCGGCTGGATGTCGAGAACTCCCGGCTCAACGAGATCGCGGCGCAGGTCACGCAGGTGCAATCGGCCGCCAATGAGTCGAGCAGCCGCCAGGCCGAAGCCGGCCGCAAGGGCGAGATGCAGGAGGTGCTGACCAACCCGATGATCATGACGCTGACGGCCAGCGTGTCGATGCAGGAAGCGCGTCTGCACGAGTTGTCGCAGCGGCTCGGCGAGCAGAACCCGCAGATCCTCGACCTGCGCGCCAACATCAAGGAGCTGCGCGACAAGCTGGCGGCCGAGAAGGCGCGCCTGACCAGCACGCTGACCGTCAACAACTCGGTCAACCAGTCGCGCCTGCAGGCGCTGCGCACCTCGATGGAAGAGCAGCGCACCCGCGTGCTGAAGCTCAAGGCCCAGCGCGACGAAGCGAGCGTGCTGCAGCGCGACCTCGAGAACGCGCAGCGCGGTTACGATGCCGCGTTCGCGAAGCGCAACCAGAGCAACCTCGAGAGCCAGACGACGCAGACCAACGTGTCGGTCATCCAGGTCGCGACGACGCCGGCGTTCCCGTCGTCGCCGCGTGTCATCCTCAACGTCGCGATCGGACTGGTGCTCGGCATTGCGCTGGCGATCGCAATCGCGGTGCTGCGCGAGCGGCGCGACTGGCGGCTGCGCACCGATGCCGACGTGATCGAAGCGCTGAACCAGCCGCTGCTGGGCGTGCTGCCCGACCGGCCGCGGCTGCAGTCGTCGGGTCGTACGTTGCGCCTGATGGCGCAGCGCGTGATGAGCCGCCCCAAGCTCATCGGCAATTGAGAATCAAGAAACGAGTCGACCATGTTGCGTCCGCGCACTACCGATCTGAAGGCCGTGGCCCCCGCATCTCCGGGGCCCGAAGACACCGACGCGACGCCGCGCGACGAACAGGTCCTGGACCGTTCGCTGGGCAGCTTCCTGCGCCAGGTTCGGCGCCTGACCGATGCGCAGATCGAGAAGATCCTCTCGCATCAAAAGACGAGCCAGATGCGCTTCGGCGAAGCGGCGGTCGACCTCGGCCTCGCGTCGCGCGACGACGTGCTGTGGGCGCTGTCGCAGCAGTTCCACTACCCGTACGCGCCCGACGAAGGCGCCGGCTTCAACCCCGAGCTGGTGGCCGCGGTCGACCCGTTCAACATGCAGGCCGAAGCGATGCGCGGCATCCGCAGCCAGCTGCTGCTGGGGCCGCTCGCGGCCGATCGGCCGCGCCGCGCGCTCGCGGTGCTGAGCCCGAACGTCGGCGACGGCAAGAGCTTCTTCGCGGCCAACCTCGCGATCGTGTTCAGCCAGCTCGGCGAGAAGACGCTGCTGATCGATGCCGACATGCGCACGCCGCGCCAGCATGAGCTGTTCCGCGTATCCAACGAGGCCGGGCTGTCCGGCATCCTGTCCGGCCGCGCCGAATCGAACGTGATCCACATGGTGCGAGACCTGCCCAGCCTGTTCGTGCTGCCGGTCGGCACGCTGCCGCCGAACCCGCTCGAGCTGCTGCAGCGCCAGGCCTTCGCGATGCTGCTCAAGGAGCTCTTGAACAAGTTCGATCACGTGATCGTCGACACGCCGGCCAGCTCGCACGGCGCCGATTCGCGCGTCGCGGCCGCCCAGTGCGGCGTCGCGATGGTGATCGGCCGCCGGACCCGAAGCCGGATGCGCGACGTGCACGGATTGATTGCCGAACTGGGTCGCGGCCCGGCGCAGTTCGCCGGGGTTGTGATCAATGAGCATTGACGAAAAGACCGTCGTCGCCGCATTCGCTGCCGCTTCCGCCCATTCGGTCCTGGTCGTCATCCCTTGCCTGAACGAAGCGCGCACGCTGGAAGGCGTGCTGCGCGAGCTGGGCGAGGACCTGCCGGCGAACAGCGACGTGCAGTTCGTCGTTGCCGACGGTGGCAGCACCGACGGTACCGTCGAGCTGGCGCAGCGGCTTGCGGCGGCGGCGAGCCCGGGGTCGAGCTCGGCGAGATTGCACGTGCTGCACAACCCGCGGCGCATCCAGAGCGCCGCGGTGAATCTCGCGGCACGCGAGCTGGGGCAAGGTGTCGACGTGCTCGTGCGCTGCGACGCGCACGCCCACTACCCGCGCGGCTTCATCGCGAGCCTGCTCGCGACGCTGGACCGTACCGGCTGCGATGCCGTGGTCGTGCCGATGGATTCGCACGGCACGAGCTGCTTCCAGAAGGCAGTCGCCTGGGTCTCGAACACCTGGGCCGGCACCGGCGGCTCGGCGCACCGCGGCGGGCAGCGCAGCGGGTATGTCGACCACGGCCACCATGCCGCGTTCCGGATGGCATCGTTCCGTCGCGCCGGCGGCTACGACGAAAGCTTCACGCACAACGAAGATGCCGAGCTCGATTGCCGCCAGCGCGGCCTGGGCAGCCGCATCTACCTCGACGCGGCGATCCGCCTGGGCTACTCGCCGCGCGCAACGCCGTGGGCGCTCGCGCGCCAGTACTTCTTCTACGGCAGGGGCCGCTCGCGCACCGTGCGGCGCCATCCGGGCTCGATGCGCGCGCGCCAGCTCGCGCTGCCGCTGAACCTCGCGCTGTGCCTGCTGGCCGTG
Source organism: Burkholderiaceae bacterium (assembly GCA_035280545.1). Classification (GTDB taxonomy): domain Bacteria; phylum Pseudomonadota; class Gammaproteobacteria; order Burkholderiales; family Burkholderiaceae_C; genus DATCSE01. The sequence goes on from DATEFR010000468.1 coordinate 5,643, forward strand.
CTGCTCGCCGCGTGGCAGCCGTGGCTGCTGGCGTGGCCGTTCGCCTACCTCGCGGCGCTGGCGCTGACCTCGCTCGCGATCGCCTGGCGGCAGCGCTCGGCCTGCGGCCTGTGGGCCGGCCCGGCCGCCGGCCTGATGCATGTCGCCTGGGCGCTGGGTTTCTACGCCGGGCTCGCGACGACACGCGAATCAGCCTGGCAACGCGTGCAGGCCACGCCGCTGGCGCAGGATGCCGGCCACGGAGTCGCCGGATGACGACCTCGACCGGCCGCCTCGAGGTGCTGCTGGTGGACCCCTCGCTGTTCACCGCACCGTACGACGCCGCGCTGACCGACGGCCTGGTCGCCGCCGGCGTCGAGCCGATGTGGGCGACGCGGCCGACGCGCCGCGGCGACCGCCAGGAACTGCCGCCGGCGCGCACCGACACGTTCTTCTATCGCCGCACCGACGAAGCCGCGTGGCTGCCCGGTGCGGTCAAGCCCCTCGCCAAGGGCATCGCGCACCTGGCCGGCCTCGCGACCCTGCTGCGCAAGGTGCGCACCAAGCGGCCCGACGTCGTGCACGTGCAGTGGATCGTCGTGCCGCCGCTGGACGTGCTCGCGATGGCGCTGCTGCGCCGCTGGCGCCCGCTGGTGCTCACCGTGCACGACACGGTGCCGTTCAACGGCCAGAAGATGTCGCTGATGCAGCGTCTGGGCCACGACTGGCCGACCCGGCTCGCGCACAAGCTGGTCGTGCACACGCGTTCGGGCCGGCAGGCGCTGATCGCCCGCGGCGTGCCGGCCGAGAAGATCGCGGTGATCCCGCACGGCCCGCTGAGCATGGCGGTGCCGGCGCCCGCGCCCGGCGGCGAGCGCGACCCGCGCTGGACCTTCGTGCTGTTCGGCGAGGTCAAGCCGTACAAGGGGCTGGACGTGCTGATCGAGGCGTTTGCCGCGCTGCCGGCCGAGGTGCGCGAGCAGGCCCGCGTGATCGTGGCCGGGCGCCCGCGCATGGACGTCGCCCCGCTGCTCGCGCGCATCGAGGCGCTCGGCCTCGAGCCGCATTTCGACCTGCGCCTGCAGCGCCAGTCCGACGAGCAGATGGCCGCGCTGTTCGCGCAGGCCGACTGCTTCGTGTTCCCGTACCGGCAGATCGATGCGAGCGGCGTGTACTTCCTCGTCAAGTCGTTCGGTGCATGGCTGATCGCGAGCCGTGTCGGCATCTTTGCCGACGAGATCCAGGACGGCGTCGAGGGCGCGCTCGTTCCGGGCGAGGACGTCGCGGCCCTCGCGCGGGCCCTGCGCGATGCGATCGAGCGCCGGCCGCCGCGCCGGCCGGTGGCATTGGCCGATTCATGGTCCGGCATCGGTCAGGCGACGCGCGCGCTGTATCAGCAGGCGATGGCCGAGCACGACGGGCAGCTGCGGTTGCGCGAGCGGCGCGCGGCCGGTTAGAGACCGAAAGAGGTCAACCGCCATGGCATTCCCTCACCGTTCCTCCCGCGCGCAGCGCCGCCGCGTGCTGCAGCAGCTCGCGACCTCCGCCGGCGGCATGCTCGTCGCCGGCTGGAACGTGCCCGGCTTCGCCGCCACGGCCGCGGTGCCTGCGCCTATCCGCGACAAGGGCTACCGGCTGGTCCAGAACTGGGACTTCGCGAGCACCATCACGAACGACCGGCAGTTGCGCGACGCGTTCTACACCCGCTACATCTTCGACAACGGCAAGCTCGACAAGCTCAACGACGAGTGGCAGCGCTTTCGCGACAACGACAACCACCAGTTCCGCGACGGCGCGCTGGTGTTGGTCGCGCGCCCGTCGCCGGGTGCCGAAGCGGCGCTGGCCAGCGGCAAGATCGAGAGCGGCATGCTGCGCTCGAAATGGTCCGGCCAGTACGGCTACTTCGAGTGCCGCATGAAGGTGCCGCCGGGCCGCGGCATGTGGCCGGCGTTCTGGCTGAACCCGGAAGACAAGGTCTGGCCGCCCGAGATCGACATCGTCGAGATCGTCAACAACGGGCGCGACACGACCCGCAACAGCTTCCACTTCGTGCACGGCGGTGATCCGCCGAACGGCAAGGTCGTGACCTCGCAGCTGAACAACAACAAGACCTACAAGCCCGGCTTCGACTACGCCGACGACTTCCACACGTTCGCGGTCGAATGGACCGCCGACCGCACCCGCCACTTCGTCGACGACGTGCTGGTCGTCGAGCGCGAGTTCCGCTGGGTCCACAAGAACGGCAACGATGCCGGTCCGGCGCACGTGCTCGTCAACCTCGCGGTCGGCGGCGGTTGGCCGGGCGCGCCGGCCGCCGACGCGCTGCCGGCGGAGCTGCGCGTGCGCTACATCCGCGTCTGGCAGCAAGCGCAGCAGCCGTCATGAAGCTGACGCAGCCGCGCGCGCTGTGGCGCATTCCACCGTCGTGGGAGCGGGACGCCGCGAAGCGCGCGCGCGCCGCCGGCCACGAGCCGGCGTTCGACACGACGATCATCAGCGACGCGGTCGAGGTGACGCCCTCCACCGGCGTGCACGTGCCCGGGCTGCTCAAGGCCGCGATCTTCTTCGTCTTGCTGTCGCTGACCGTGCTCGAGCGCTTCGGCCTGCGGCTCAGCGAGCTGTATTCGATCAACCCGTCCGTGTTCGCGATGCTCGGGATGCTGCTCGCGGCGCTGATCTCGCACAACCTGCGTGTGTCGCCCTTCGGCTCGCTGATGTACATCGCGGTGTTCGCGGTGGTGGGCGGTAGCTTCGCGGTCAACGCCGCGCTGAGCGGCAAGCAGCTCGTGTCGCTGGGCTCGATGGCGCTCCTGATCGTGATGTACGCGCCCTTCGCGTTCACGCTGCGCCCGACGGTCGCCAACCTCGACACCTGGCGTTGGGCGCTGAACTGCTACGTGATGTTCGCGGTCTTCCTCGCGATCGCCGGCATCCTGCAGTTCTATGCGCAGTTCGCCTTCAAGCCACCCTGGCTGTTCGACTACACCCCAATGCTGCCGGCGGCGATCCGAGCCTCGGGCACCTACAACACGACCAATGCGGCGGGCGCGCTGGGCCTCATCAAGTCGAACGGCTTCTTCCTGCGCGAGGCCTCGGGCTTCTCGTTCCAGATGGCGTTCGCGCTGCTGTGCGAGTGGTCGACGCGGCGGCGCAAATGGGTGCTCGCGCCGCTGGTGCTGGGGCTGGTCGTGTCGTACTCCGGGTCCGGCTTGCTCGCGCTCGCCATCGCGATGCTGTTCCCGCTCGGGCAGCGCACCGTCGTGCGCGTGTTCGTCGCCGGCGTCGCGATCGGCGTGATCGTGCTGGCGCTGGGCGACGTGCTGAACCTCGACTACACGATCAACCGCGTCGGCGAATTCAATTCGACGCACAGCAGCGCGTACTGCCGCTTCATCTCGCCCGCCGTGCTGATCGCCGAGCAGATCGACTCCGACCCGTGGAGCGTCTTCCTCGGCCACGGCCCGGGCACGACGCAGAAGATGTTCTCCGCCTGCGAGACGACCTACGGCAAGGTGGTCATCGAATACGGCCTGCTGGGCGCGCTCGCGATCGGCGGCCTCGTGATCGGATCCATTCACCGCCGCTGGATCCCGGTGCGCATACGCGCCGCGCTGGCCGTGCAGTGGCTGCTGCTGGGCGGCAACCTGCTGACGCCGGAATCGCTGCTGATGGTCCTCTACATCTGCGGCTGGTGGCCGGAGCGGCAGAGCGCGGCCGAGGAGCGTCGCGACCCCTTCCAGCGCAAGGCGCCGTGGGCGCCCCAGCGCGCGAGCGCGTGGAAGCTGCCGGTGACCGGCCCCCGACCGCTGCCCGACCCACCCATGCGCACCGAACCGTTCTTCCCGCCCGACGGCAGGGGGTCGACATGAGCGGGCCCCTGCTGTCTGTCGTCATCACCTGCTACAACTACGCGCGCTACGTCGGCACCGCGATCGCCAGCGCGCTCGCGCAGACCTACCCGAACGTCGAAGTCATCGTCGTCGACGACGGCTCGACCGACCGCTCGGCCGAGATCATCGCGCGCTACGGCGAGCGCGTGCGGTCCATCCGCCAGACGAACCAGGGTTCGATCCCGGCCTACAACCGCGGCTTCGCCGAGTCGCGCGGCGACCTCGTGCTGTTCCTCGATGCGGACGACGTCGCCGAGCCCGAGCTGGCGCAGCGCGTTGTCGACGTCTGGCATGCGGGCTGCGCGAAGGTCCAGTACGACCTCAAGATCATCGACGCCGGCGGTGACGACCTCGGCCGCCGCTTCTGCCATTTCGAGGCCGGCTACGACGCGGCCGCGGTGCGGCGCAGCTTCGAGCGCACCGGCACCTACCTGTGGCCGGTGACCGCCGGGAACGTCTACGCACGCCGCTTTCTCGAAGCCGCCGGGCCGCTGAAGGTCGGCATCGGCCCGGACGGGCTGCTGAACACGATCGCGCCGTTGTACGGCGAGGTCGTGACGATCCGCGATGCCCTCGCGAGCTACCGGCTGCACGGCGCGAACATGTGGTCCAGCAACGGGCTGGACCTGACGCGGCTGCCCGAGCGCATCGCGGCGCGCTACCGCGAGCTCGACGAGCTCACCAGCCATGCCCGTGTGCTCGGCGCGTCGCTGCCGGGCGGCGACCCTCTGGACCACGAGCTCGCCTTCGTCAACTACCGGCTGATGGCGCTGCGCCTGGGCCAGACCTACCCGGGCCGCGAGCGCGATTCGGCGTATCGCCTGTGGCGCACCGCGCTGCGCCACCTGGCGACGCAGACGATGTCGCCGAAGCAGCGCGTCGTGCACGGCACCTGGATCAGCGTGCTGTGGCTCGCGCCGCGTCCTCTGGCCGCGGCGCTGATCCGGCTGCGCTTCCGGCGCGCCGAGCTGCTGCAGCCGCTGCGCCGGCGTTTCGCCGCCTGGTTCGGAACACGCGAGCGCGGCAGCGCGCCACCGATCAAGCCATGAATCCCACGACCACGACGATCTCGGTCGTCATCCCGAACTACAACTACGCCGCGTATGTCGGCGTCGCGATCGCCAGCGCGCTGAACCTCGATTGGCCGAGTGTCGAGGTGATCGTGATCGACGATGGCTCGACCGATCGTTCGCGCGAAGTGATCGCGTCGTACGGCGAGCGCATCAAGGTCATCCTGCAGGAGAACTCGGGCCAGCTGGTCGCCTGCAACAAGGGCTTCGCGATGTCGCGCGGCGAGGTCGTGATCTTTCTCGACTCCGACGACGTGCTGCATCCGTCGCTCGCCCGCGAGCTGGCGGCGGTGTGGACGCCGACGACCAGCAAGGTCCAGGTGCAGATGCAGGTGGTCGACGGCCGCGGTCAGCCGACCGGCGCGTACTTCCCGCAGTTCCACATCGTTCCGACGCCGCAGCAGGTGCGCGAATGGTCGGCCCGCACCACCGCCTACCCGACGCCGCCCGGCTCGGCCAATGCGTATTCGCGCGCGTTCCTCGAGCAGATCTTTCCGCTGGTCGAGACGGCCGGCAAGGCCAACGATTCGTACTGCCTGGCCGCGGCGCCGTTCCTCGGCGACGTGACCACGATCGCCAAGCCGCTGGTGTCGTATCGCGTGCACGACCGCAACCAGGGCGCGCTGTCCAAGCTGGACATCCACCAGTTCGAGCGCCAGATGACGCGCGCAATGCAGCGCGAAGCGTATGCACGCGGCATCGCCGAGCGCGCCGGCGTGCCGATGACCGATCGGGCGATCGACCGCAACCTCGGTTTCCTCGCGTACCGGCTGGCGTCGCTGAAGCTCGCGCCGGCAAAGCATCCGCGCGCGGGCGACAGCGTGCCGCGCGTGCTGGCCGATGTCGTGCGGGCGTTCTTCGCGCCGCAGGGCGTTGCGCTGCCGGGGCGCGTGGCGATGCTGGGCTGGGCCATCGTGGTCGGCCTGCTGCCGGCAGTGCTGGCGCGCGGGCCCATCCTGTGGCGTTTTGCGCCGGGCACGCGGCCGCAGGCGCTGCGCAAGTTGCTGACCGCGCTGCGCATCGTGCGCGGCGCGCGCGACGTGCAAGGCGCCGGTTCGGCCGGTCCGAGCTGAGCGGCGCGAAGCGCGTCAGCGTGGTGCGACGATGCGCTTGATCGCGTCGACGAGGACCGGCGGCAGCAGCTGGCGGACCAGATAACGCAGCCGCCTCGAGCGGTGCGCGGTCAGGAACACCGTGGTCACCCGCCCGACCCGCAACGGGACCGCGTCCCGGTTGTGGTAGTAGTAGGTCGCGACCGAGCGTCGTGTCTGCCCTGCGGGCGCGGTCATCGGCAGCGGATGGCCGTGGAAGCTGGTCGGTCCGTGCAGCAGCAGCACCGACGTGCCGAGCTCCGGCGGGATGCTGCGGATGCAGTGCTGCGGCTCGCCGCCCCACAGCTCGAGCGAGGCGCCCCAGGCCGGATCCCAGTCCTTGTTCAGGTAGGTCATGAAGACCATCCGGTTGTCCAGCCCGTGGCGGATGTGGCGGTCGAAATCGCGGTGGATGCCGAACTTGCCGCCGGGGCGTGTTTCGTGCAGTCCGCCGCCGTAGAGCTGCGGATCGGGCAGCAGGTCTTCGACGCCGCTGATCTGCGACAGCAGGTCGACGAACCAGCCCGAATTGACGGTGTTGAAGTAGATCTCGGAAGCCGGGCCGAAGCCGCAGAAGCTCGTCGAACGATGGACGCGCTGTTGATCGTCGACCAGGAAGCGCCAGTTCTTCGTGCCGTACAGGTCGAACTCCTCGCGCACCAGCTCGAGCAGCACCGGATCGAACCAGTCGGTCACGACGAGATGCGGGAACGGCTTCGCGTTGGCGACCTCCTCGCGCAGCTGGGCGATGTAGGCGGGATCGAACAGGCGCGGATTGACGCGGCGTGCGAGGTCCAGCTGTCGGCCGCGGATGACCACGTAGTCGCCCGCCGGCGGTGCGGCTGTCATCGCCGCAGCGTAGGCATCCGCTCCGTCCAGGCGGAGCGCGGCGGGACGTTCGCCCATGGCTATCGGTTCCTCATGCAACTGCTGAGCACCGAGCGTAGCAAGTGCCGAGCCGCGGGATGTTGCATCGGTCCCCAAATCACACCCCGTTACATGGCCTCCCCCACGACCGCGGGGGAGGTGGCGCCCCGCTTGCGGTGGATCAAGGCGCGCCCTAGATTGGCGTGGCCGCCGGTCCTGGCGGCGTGTCATCCCGGGAGGATCGATGTCGAACACCACGCCTTGGGCGGCCTGCGCCGCCTTTCTCGTCGCATTGCCCAGCCTGCAGGCCGTTGCGGCCCAGCCCAGCGCGGTCGATGTGCAGCTGACGATTGCGAGCCCGGTGCTGCAAGGCGACGTGGACGTGGTGGTCAAGGTGACCGTCACGAACACCGCACGCCATCCGGTGACGCTGCTGAGCTGGCAACTGCCGGGCGACGAGCTCGACGGCCCGCTGTTCAAGATCACGCGCGATGGCCAGAAGGTGGCTTATGTCGGCCCCCTGATCAAGCGCAGCGCACCGCAGGACCAGGACCGCATCAGGCTGGCGGCCGGCGAGTCGCGCAGCTACGACGTCGAGCTGACGGCGGGCTACGAGCTCTCCGCCAGCGGCCGCTATGCCATCGAATACGCGAGCCGCGGCAAGCACGGCGATGCGATCGCGTTGAGCTCGGCACCGCTGTATGTCTGGCTCGAGGGGCGCAGTGCCAAACGCCCGGCACCACCGCCCCCGCCGCCCGGGGGCGGCATCAGCTACACCGGCAACTGCTCGGCGTCGCAGCAGACGACGATCCAGCAGGCCGTGGCCGCCGCGACCAGTTACGCGACGCAAGCGAACAGCTACCTGTCGAGCACGCCGCCGTCGGGCACGCTGCGCTACACGACCTGGTTCGGCACGTTCACGTCGGCGCGCTGGAACACGGTGCAGTCGCACTTCGCGAACGAGCAGAGTGCGTTCTCGACGCAGGCGCTGACGCTGGACTGCAAGTGCAAGAAGCCCAGCGTCTATGCCTATGTCTACCCGAACGAACCGTACAAGATCTACCTCTGCGGCGCGTTCTGGAGCGCGCCGCTGACCGGCACCGATTCGAAGGGCGGCACCTTGGTGCACGAAATGTCGCACTTCACCGTGGTCGCCGGCACCGACGACTGGGCGTATGGCCAGAGCGCCGCGAAAGCGCTTGCGATCTCCGACCCCGACAAGGCGATCGACAACGCCGACAGCCACGAGTACTTCGCCGAGAACACGCCGGCGCAGCCGTGACGGTCACGTCGCTGACGCTCGCGCTTCTGATGGCCATCGGAGCGGCGGCATCCGGCAACGCGTCGGCGGCATCCGATCTCGCGTGCACGCTGCGAGCGCCGCCGCGTGTCGCAGCCGGCGCGCCGGTTCCGCTGCGTTTCACGTTCAGCAACCGCAGTGCGCACGCGCTGCGCTTGCTCGAATGGGGAACGCCGCTGGAAGGCTGGTTCGCCGCGTATGTCGAGGTGACCCGCGATGGCGTCGCGCTGCCCTATCGCGGGCCGATGATCAAGCGCGGCGACCCGGGCCGCGACGAATACCAGCGCATCGCCGCGCACCGCACGCGCAGCGCGACGGTGAACCTGGCCCAGCCGTTCGATTTGTCGCAGCCGGGGGTCTACCGGGTGACGCCGCGCATCACGCTGTTCGATGTCGTCGTCGACGGCGCGACCGCGTTGCCGCGCTCGCGCGAGCAGCAGACGCCGCAGGCGCTGGCCTGCAACGCAGTCGAGATCCGCGTCGACGCCAGCGCGCGCTGACACGCAGCGTCGCCGCGCCCTGCTGCGCCTACTGCATCAACGCCTTCAGCCGGTCCAGCTTGCCGGCGTACAGGTCGTGGTCCTTGCGCGTCGTGCTGGCGTCCATCGCCTTCTGCAGGTGCTGCGCGGCGCGCTGCGGATCGTTCATCGCCGCATAGGTCACCGCGAGCCAGTACTCGAACTCGTGGTGATACGGCGCGCGCTGCACCTCCTTCGCGAACAGCCGGCGTGCCTCGTCGAGACGGCCTTCGCGCAGGGCCGCGCGGCCCGCATGGAAGTAGCTGAACGGCGGATGCGGATCGAGTTGCGCGAGCCGCTGCGTCAGCACATCGGCCTCGGCGCCGCGGCCCAGGTCGCGCAGCACCAGCACGCGGTTCGACAGCGCATTCAGGTTGTCCGGCTCGCGCCCCAGAACCCGTTGCAGCGCACGGTCGGCGAGCGCCGGCTGATGGGCGCTGCGATAGACCACGGCCAGCGTGATGTACGCGCTGACCAGTTGCGGATCTTCGCGGATCGCTTCGCGCGCGAACCCGTAGGCATCGGTCAGCCGCCCTTGCGTCATCGACTCGACCGCGCGGTTGTTCAGGTACATCGCGATCACTGTGCGCTCGACTATCGGCCGCGTGTTCAACGCGTCGCGGTCGCCCGCCGGCAGGAAGTCGACGATCATCGGCCGTTGCAGGATGCGCGACTCGATCGGCGAGGACCGGTCCTCCAGCGCGAGGTTCACGTGGCCCAGCGCGATGTACAGGTCGTCGGCACGGCTCCAACCCTCTTCGCCGAGCACGGCCTGGTACTGCACCGTCAAGCCAAGCTCCTTCGCGAACGCCGCAGTCATCAGCACGAGCGCGAGGCAGTTGCCCGAGCGGGCATCGAACGCCTGCGAGGCGGTGCGCGTGATGGCCGCGTCGTATTCGAGCTTCAGGTCGCCGTGGTACAGCGCGTCGATCAGCTGCTTGCGCCGATCGGCTTGGCGGCCGGACTTGATGGGCTTGGCTGCGAGATACGCGCGCATCGCGTCGCTGAGCGCCAGCGGCGCGGCCGTATCGATGACCTGCGAGGGCGCGCCGAACAGCTCGTCGTGGAACAGATCGCCGGGCGGGGGCAGCGGCGGCAGCGGTGCGCTGGCGCAGCCGGCCAACAGCAGCGCGAGCAAGGCAGCGACGGCAACGTGTTTCATGGCGCCTCCCCGGAGGACCCGAGAAGGCCATTGTCCGGCGCCGGCCGCGGCGCTTGCTCGGTATTTGTCCTCGCCGCCCTGTCCTCGCCGCCGCGTGGCGCCGACCTCAGCCGTCGAGCTGCTTCTGGAACACCAGCCCGGCGTGCTCGCGCAGCGCGTGGAACTTGATCTTCGGCCAGTTCTCCTGCATCGCGCGCAGCTCGCCGGCGTACTCGAGCAGCACGCAGGGCGCGTCGACCGCATCGAGCGCCACCCGGTGCGC
>DATEFR010000469.1:0-3160 GCA_035280545.1 Burkholderiaceae bacterium
GCACGTTGACGTCGAAGAAGCGCAACCAGTCGGCATCCGGAATCTCCTCGAACGGCTTGGGCTCGAAGATGCCGAGGTTGTTGACGAGGATGTCGATGCCGGGATGCCGGCGCACCAAGGCCTCGGCCACCTCGGCCTTGCTGAGGTCGCCCGCGTAACCGAGCACGGCCCCGCCTGTTCCCGGCGACATCGCGGCGACCGCGGCATCGACCGACGCCTGCGTGCGCCCGTTGACGATGACCGCGGCGCCCTCGGCCGCCAGCGACGCGGCGATCGCCTGGCCGATCCCGGCGGTGCTGCCGCTGACGAGGGCCAGCTTGCCCGTGAGCTTCAAGTCCATCACGACTCCTTTCGTCGATTGCAATCGATGACCAGCGCCGTCAGAGAGCGCCGGCGAGGCGCCATCCGGCCCACACCAGCAGCGCCAGCAGCGCCACCCAGATCAACACGATCAGCACCGCGCCTGACCACACCTTGGGCAGCGTCAACGGCGCCGCCTCGGCTTCGCGCAGCATCTGCTCCCACAGCGGGCGCGGCGTCAGCCGGATCGCCAGCGCAATGCCCAGCGGCACGATCACGATATCGTCGAGCAGCCCCAGTACCGGCACGAAGTCGGGAATCAGGTCCACCGGGCTCAGCGCATACGCGAGCACCGCGCCGGCGACCCACTTCGCGGGCTTGGGCGTCTGCGGATGGCGCGCGAGCTTCCACAGCGCGGTCAGGTAGACGCGGACGCGGCCGAGGCGGCTCATCGCAAACAGCTTCGCGGGACGCAGGTTCATCGTGCGGGCTCTTTCATCATCGTGCAGTCTCTCGTTTCGGTGCGCGCGGCTTGCGCATGGTCTTCGGCGATCGTTCGTCGACGTCGACGTCGGCGCCGGCGGGTCGACCGGTTTCGGGTCGACGATCGGCCGCAAGTTCCATGTCCTTCAGCAGGCGGGCCAGCCGGTCCTTCAGCTTCTCGGTCGAGAGCTTCTCGCGGAACCGCTCGACCATCAACGGCAGCGCGAACGGGCTGGGCACCGCGAGATCGACGAACTCGACACGTTGACTGCGCATGCGCGCCAGCGTCGCGGCCAGGCGGCGCAGGTCCAGCTCCTGGTTCAGCACCTCGGTCTGCGCCTGGGTCAGCAGCAGGTTGCCGGCGTCGTACTTCGCGAACACCTCGTAGAACAGCGAGCTCGAGGCCTGCAGCTGGCGCGTGCTCTTGGGCGCGCCCGGGTAGCCGGTGAAGATCAAGCCGGCCACGCGCGCGATCTCGCGAAAGCGGCGGCGGGCGAGCTCGCTCGAGTTCAGGCTCGCGAGCACATCGTGCAGCAGATCGTCTTCGCCGTAGGCACTGTGGTCGACCAGCGCCGCCGGGTCTATCGCCAGGGCCGACAGCAGCTCCAGCCCGTGGTCGTTGATCGAGATGCTGAACGTGTTCGGCGCGTCCTTCGCGAGCCGCCACGCGAGCAGGCTCGCCAGACCGATGTGCGCGTTGCGCCCGGCAAACGGGTAGAGGAACAGGTGGTGGCCTTCGCGCGAATGGAAGCGTTCGATCAGCAGCGTCTGCGGCGTCGGCAGCTTCGACAGGCGGACCTGCGTCTCGAGCATGGGCCGCGCGGCCTGCAGCTCGGGCTCGGCGTAGTCGCCCTGCGCGACACCGGCCAGCACCTGCAGCACCGAATCGGCCAGCTCGCTCGAGAGCGGCATCTTCGCGCCGGCCCAGCTGGTGATCAGGCCGCGCGGCTTGACGGCCTTCCTCACATACGCGGTCATCTCCTGCGTGCGGATGTATTCGAGCGTGCGACCGGCGAAGATGAAGCAGTCGCCCTTGCGCAGCCGCGCGATGAAGCCCTCCTCGATCACGCCGATGTTGCCGCCGCTCAGGTACTTCACCTGCATGGCCGAGTCCGAGACGATCGTGCCGATCTGCAGCTTGTGGCGCCGCGCGATGCCGCGGTCGGGCACGCGGTAGACGCCGTCCATCCGCTGGACGCGGTGGTACTCGGGGTACGCGGCCAGGCTCGCGCCGCCGCCTTCGACGAAGGCCACGGCCCAGTCGAACTCGGCGCGCGTCAGGTGCCGGTACGCGTAGGCGCTGCGCACCTCGCGGAACATCGCGTCGGCAGTGAAGCCCCCGCCCAGCGCGATGGTCACGAGGTGCTGAACCAGCACGTCCAGCGGCTTGTCGGGCGTGGCACGCTTCTCGATCTTGCCGGCGAGCGCCGCGCGGCGCGCCGCGACCGCTTCGACCAGCTCCAGCGTATTGGTCGGCACCAGCGTCACGCGGCTCGGACGGCCGGGCGCATGCCCGCTGCGCCCGGCCCGCTGCAGCAGCCGCGCGACGCCCTTGGCCGAGCCGATCTGCAGCACGCGTTCGACCGGCAGGAAGTCGACGCCCAGGTCCAGCGACGAGGTCGCGACGACTGCCTTCAGCCGCCCTTCCTTCAGCCCGAGCTCGACCCACTCGCGCACTTCCTTGTCCAGCGAGCCGTGGTGCAACGCGACCACGCCGGCCCACTCGGGGCGCTCCTGCAGCAGGAGCTGGTACCAGATCTCGGCCTGCGAACGGACGTTGACGAACACGAGCGTCGTCGTCGCCTTCTCGATCTCGGCGACGACCGGCAGCTGCATCTGCTTGCCGAGATGGCCGCCCCACGAGAAGCGGCCGGGGTGCTCGGGCAGCAGCGTGTCGATCACGAGGGACTTGTCGATGCGGCCGCGCACCAGCACGCCAGCGGGCCGTCGCGGCGCGAGATGCGCGCCGCCCGGTGCCGTGCCGCCGTTGGCCAGCAGCACCTGCATCGCCTCTTCGAGGTTGCCCAGCGTCGCACTCAGACCCCAGGTGAGCAGCTCCGGGTTCCAGCCGCGCAGCCGCGCCAGCGCGAGCTGCACCTGCACGCCGCGCTTGTTGCCCATCAGCTCGTGCCACTCGTCGACGATCACCGTGTGCACGTTCGCCAGCTCGGCGCGCGCGTCCTCGCGCGTCAGCATCAGGCTCAACGATTCGGGTGTCGTGACGAGCGCCGTGGGAAACCGGCGATCCTGGCGCGCGCGTTCGGCGGGCGGCGTGTCGCCTGTGCGCAGCGAGATCGACCAGCGCGGCAGCAGCGCCTGCGCGGGCGGCGTGATCGCGCGCAGCGAATCCGTCGCCAGCGCGCGCATCGGCGTGAGC
>DATEFR010000470.1:0-2609 GCA_035280545.1 Burkholderiaceae bacterium
GGCGGCGCCGCAACGGCCGAGACGCTGATCAAGCAGGCCGACGAGATGCTGTACCAGGCGAAGGGCGCGGGCCGCAACAACGTGCAGATGGCGCTGCGGCTGGTCGAGGGCGGCCGGAGCTGACGATGGGGCCCGGCCCGAGATTCAGCGAAACCTGAACCCCTTTTCAGCGCCCCCTGATCAAGCGAGCCGCAGGCGTTGCCGAAAGGCAGCGGATGTGCGCCAGTCTCGTCCTCGATCGCCACGTGCCCGTGCGCTGCGCCGCGCCCGAGGGCGGCGGGCGGTCGACGACGACGCTGCGCAGCACCTGGGACGACTACATCGGCGGGCTGCTCGCCGAGCTGCCGACGCTCGCGATGGCGGTGGCGATGCAGGCCCGCGAAGGCGTGCACGATGCGCTGGCCCGCGCACACGGCACGCGGCGCCAGCATCTGCTCGCGCTCGCCCATGTGCTGCGCGCCGAGTCGAGCGCCTTCGCCGATGCGCTGGCCGCCGCGCTGCAGCGGAAGGTGCAGGCCGACGTGCAGCCGCCCGCGGACCCGGGCGAAACCCTGGCGACGGCGATGAGCGATCGGCTGCCGCAGAACCGCCAGCCGCTCGCGTTGAGCCTGGTCGACGACCAGCAGGTCGAGCGCGACATCGAGCTCGCGCGCGTGATCCAGCTGATCGAATCGTCCGCCGAATGGGAGCTGCGCGAGCTGCAGGCGTTTTACGCGACGCTGCGGCGGGCGCGCAGCATCCGCGCCGAACACAACCCGTTGCGCCCCGAAGCGTGCGCCGGCGCGTTGCTGTCGGCCTGGCAGGATGCCGGGCTGGACCACGAGGCACGCCTGCTCGCGATGCAACTCAGCGCCAAGCCGATCGCGGCCGCCCTGCGCGAGTTGTACGCGCAGCACAGCCGCCTGCTGCGGCGCTGCGGCGTGACCGCGCAGAGTTACCGCGTGCGCAAGGTCGCGCCGAAGCCCGCGAGCACCGACCGAGGCGACGGCACGTTGAGCGGCTTGGCCGAGCGCATGGCGGCACGCGAGGATCGCGGATACGCCGCCGCGCCGCGATCGGCGGCCGTCGAGTCATCGCGTGTGCCGACGGCGCGCGGCGACGGCGTGCCGACCCAGCTCGTCGCCAAGCTGCTCGAGCAGATCGCCGACCAGGCCGAGATGAACGCGACGCTGCGTTCGCTGCTGATCCGGCTGCGCGCGCCGGTGCTGCGTGCCACGCAGGCCGAGGCCGGCGCGCTGCTGTCGCTCGAACATCCGGTGTGGCGGCTGGTGGATCGCATCGCGTCGCTGAGCAGCGTCCACGAAGGCCCCGACGACGGGGGTCTGCTCGTGCTCGCGCAGTTGCTCGAACCCATCGTCGCCCGGCTCGAACAAGCCGGCCAGCCGGGCACCGCGGCATTCGAGGAGGCGCTGAACCAGGTCGGCGACGCGACGTTGCGGCTGAACTCGACCCGGCTGACGGCGGCGGCCGAGGTCGACATCGACTTGACCGCGGCGCCGAACGACACGCCGACCGATGAGGCGCCGGCCCGCGACGCACCACCCCACACACTGCAACTCGACGACCCCCAGCCGGCACCCGCGGCCCACGACGTGGACGCGACGCTGCGGTGCCGCGTCGCGGACGAGCTGCGCGGCTCCGGCGCACCGCCGGCACTGCGCCAGTTCCTGCTCGGCCCATGGGTGGCCGTGATGGCGCGCACGATCGTGCGCGACGGCGCGCAGTCGTCGCAGGCCCTGCGCTGGCAGAACGCGGTCGGCGACTTCATCGTGCAGGCCGATGCGGCGGCCCGCAGCCGCAAACCGCCATCGGCCGCCGGCGCGCTGCTCGAGCTGGCGGCGCAAGGCATGGAGTCGGCGGCAATCCCGCCGCATCAGCGCCAATCGAGCCTGGCCGAATTGCGCCGCGTGCTGGCGCTGGCCGAAGCTGAAGCACCCCCTGCGACCCACCCGCGCGCCGGGGACAGCGACCAGCCGACGACCGTGCCGATGGACATGGTCGCCACGGACGCCGACACGCCGGCCAAGCAGGACCGCGAAGCCTGGCTGAACGGGCTGCTGACGGGCGACGTCTGCCGCCTGTTCATCCAGAGCCGCTGGATGAATGCACAACTGACCTGGCGCAGCCGCAACGCCCAGTTCTACGTGTACGCGAGCCGCCACGGCGGCCGGCTGCACTCGCTGACGCGCCGCCAGCTCGCACGCCTGCGCGCTGAAGGGCTGGCCGCGACGATAGAGCGCGGGCAACAGGTGCGCGACGCGTTGGACACGCTGACGATGGACCTGAACGACGAGCAGGCTGATCGGCCGTCCGACAAAAAGGCTGCCGGCCGCGACTGAGGGCCCCGCGCGCCGTCCCGCGCCTGTCCGGCGGCCGCATCTGGAGTCGTCGTATAGTATTGCGTATACGAAATTCTGGATGCCGCCATGCTGCCCTGGCTCGCCGACACCCCGTCCGACCTCCTGGAAAGCGTGCGCGAGACCTCGCTCGCGAAGCTGGTCCGCGACGAGATCCTGGCGCTGATCCTGCGCGGCGAGATCGCGCCGGGCCAGCGCATCAACGAGCCCGACGTCGCGGCGCGCCTGGGCGTGTCGCGCGTGCCGGTGCGC
>DATEFR010000471.1:0-8065 GCA_035280545.1 Burkholderiaceae bacterium
CGCGTGTCAGCTCGTCGGCGGTGGCCGTCAGCGCGATGCGCGGCACGCCCGGGTAGCGTTCGTGCAGCACGTTGAGCTGCAGATAGTCTTCGCGGAAATCGTGGCCCCACTGGCTCACGCAGTGAGCCTCGTCGATCGCGACGAGGCTGAAGGCGCCGCGCTCGTACAGCGAGGTCAGCATGGCCATGAAGCGCGGGTTCGTGACGCGCTCCGGCGCGGCGTAGAGCAGCACGAGCCGGCCGCTCATCATCTCGCGCTCGATCTGGATCGTCTCGTCCAGCGTCAGCGTCGAGTT
The DNA here is from genome assembly GCA_035280545.1 of Burkholderiaceae bacterium. Classification (GTDB taxonomy): domain Bacteria; phylum Pseudomonadota; class Gammaproteobacteria; order Burkholderiales; family Burkholderiaceae_C; genus DATCSE01. The sequence goes on from DATEFR010000471.1 coordinate 296, forward strand.
CAGGAACGCGGCGTGCACGCCGGCCTCCTCGAGCGCGCCGACCTGGTCGTGCATCAGCGCGATCAGCGGGCTGACGACCAGCGCGACGCCGCGCCCCGCCCGATGCCGCGCGATCGCCGGCACCTGGTAGCACAGGCTCTTGCCGCCCCCGGTGGGCATCAGCACCAGCGCGTCGCCGCCGGCCGTCACGTGCTCGACGATCTCGGCCTGCGCGCCGCGGAATGCGCTGTAGCCGAACACGTCGTGCAGGATCGCGAGCGCATCGACGCCCGGTTCGGCGGGATCCGGGCGGGGGGGCTTGTTCGGCGAGGCGGCGGCGAAAGGCACGATGCGGAATGGTCGAAGAAAGCGAGAGGGCAAAAAGACGAGCGCGGACCGCGATGGTACGGGCTGTGCCGCGCCGTGGCGCCCCGCTCCCTGGGGCGTTCCGACGGTGGCCTGCGTCGTGGGGCCGGGCCGGCATGACGACGGCGCGGCGGCAGTGCCCTGCGCGTGCGGTCGTCGCTATGATGTCCGCGCAGGGGAGAGATCAAGGCGCACGATGAGCGTTGCAGCATGGCTTCGGCAGTTGGGACTGGAGCGCTACGAGCAGGCGTTCGCGGCTCACGATGTCGATGCGCAGACGCTGCCGCTGCTGACCGAGTCCGACCTGGCCGATGTCGGCGTCAAGTCGGTCGGGCACCGGCGCAAGCTGATCGAGGCGATCTCAGCGCTGAAGAACTCCGCGTTGCCGGGGCCGGCCGCGGCCAGCGCGCGGCTCGATGCCGAGTACCGCCAGCTCTCCGTGCTGTACTGCGATCTGGTCGGCTCCACGGCGCTGTCCGAGCGGCTGGATCCCGAAGCGCTGCGCGACGTGATTCGCGCCTTTCACGACGCCGGCACGCGCGTGGTGGCCGGCTACGACGGCCACGTCGCCAACTTCATCGGCGACTGCCTGCTCGCGTACTTCGGCTGGCCGCGCGCCCACGAGGACGACGCCGAGCGTGCCGTGCGCGCCGGCCTCGGGCTGGTGGACGCGGTCGATGAGCTGCGGACTCCATCGGGTGGCGCACTGGCGGTGCGCGTCAGCATCGCCAGCGGCCCGGTGGTCGTGGGCGATCTGCTTCGCGAAGGCCCGGCGCAAGAACAGTCGGCCGTCGGTGCCGCGCCGCTGGTCACGGCGCAACTGCAGACCCTGGTGCCGCCCGGCGGTGTGGTGGTCGACGAGCTGACCGCACAGTTGCTGGCGTCGAGCTTCGCGCTGCAGCCATTGGGCCGGCACGCGCTGCAGGGCAGCGTCGAGCCGGTGGCTGCCTACACGGTGGTCGCCGAGCAGCTGGCCGACAGCCGCTTCGATGCACGCCAGGGCCGGGCGCTGGCGCCGATGGTGGGCCGCGAGCAGGAGCTGTCGCTGCTGCTGGAGCGCTGGTCGCAGGCCCAGGGCGGCGAAGGCCAGGCGGTGCTGCTGGTGGGCGAGGCGGGGATCGGCAAATCGCGGTTGACCCGCGCGCTGTTGGACGCGTGTGCGGCTCAGCCGCACCGGACGGTGCGCTGGCAATGCTCGCCCCATCACACCGGCACTCCGCTGTGGCCGGTGGCGCAGCGGCTGGGGCGCTTGGCCGGGCTGGGGCCGGACGAACCCATCGAACAGGCGCTGGACAAACTCGAGGCGATGACCGGGCAGAACGGTCAGGCGGCGGCGCTGTACGCTGCGCTGCTGGGGATCGACGCGACACAGCGCTACGGGTCGCTGGAGATGACGCCGCAGGTGCTTCGCGAGCGCACGCTGGAGCTGTTGGTCGAACAACTGCTCGAGATGGCCGAGCAGAGCGTCTTGCTGCTGGTGGTCGAAGATGCGCACTGGATCGACCCGACCACGCGCGAACTGGTCGACCGATGCCTGGAGCGGGTAGACCGCGCCCGCATGCTGATCCTGATCACCAGCCGGCCGGACCACCAGCCCCGTCTGGGTGCGCACCCCAGCGTGACGCGGTTGTCGTTGAACCGGCTCAGCCGCGCCAGCGTGCAGGCCATCGTCGCGCGACTGGGCGGGGGCGGCCTGCAAGCGCAGACGCTGGCCACGATCGTCGCGCAGACCGACGGCGTGCCGTTGTTCATCGAAGAGCTGACCAAGGCGGTGCTGGAGACCGGCGAAGCGGCGATTCCCGCGTCGCTGCACGGCTCGCTGATGGCGCGGCTGGACCGCATTCCCCAGGTCAAGGAAACGGCACAGATCGCCGCCTGCATCGGCCGCGAGTTCGACCGCGCGCTGGTGCAGGCCGTGGCGGAGCAGCCCGGGACGGTGGCCGCTGCGCTCGACGAACTCGTCGCCGCGGAGCTGGTGTTTCGGCGCGGTGACAAGACGAATCCACGCTTCGTCTTCAAGCACGCGCTGGTGCAGGAGGCGGCCTACGAGAGCCTGCTGCGCAGCAAGCGCCAGCAGCTGCATGCGCGCATCCTCGCGTTCCTCGAAGCCGAACGCCTCGATGCCGCCCCCGAGGTCCTGGCCCACCACGCCATCCGCGCCGCGCTGGTCGACAAGGCCATCGCGTACTGGAATCAGGCCGGCAGCGCGGCGCTGGCCAAGTCGGCGTACGCGGAGGCCGCGGACTGCCTGAACCAGGCCATCGCGCTGATCCACGAACACGCCGACGGCACGCACCGCGAAGCCGAGGAACTGGAACTCCAGCTGCGGCTCGGGCAGGCGCATGTCGCGCTGCAGGGTTTCGGTGCGCAGGTCTCGAAGAAGGCCTTCATGCGCGCCAGCGAGCTGCTGGCGCTCGTTCCGGCCCCGCCATCGACCCAGTTGCGGGCACGGTACGGCTTGTGGAGTTGGCACATCACGCGCGCCGATCTCCCGATCGCGCTGCAGTTGGCGGCCGAGGCGCTCGCCGCCGCACAGGCCGGCGGCACGCACGAAATGCTGCTGCAGGCTCACCGGATGGTCGCCGGCTCTCATCTGTTCCTCGGCCATCTGGCCGAGACGCGCAGCCACTTCGAGCGCGCCATGGCGCTCGTGGATTCAGCCAGGCGCGGCGAGCTGATCGCCCAGTTCGGCCTGGATCCCGGGGTCGCGACCCTTTGTTATGCGGCCTGGACGTCTTGCCTGCAGGGCGATGCCGAACAGAGCACCGAGCTGCAGCAGCGTGCGCGCAGGCTAGGCTCGACGGTCCCCCAGGTGACGGCCCGGGCGCAGATGCACCTGGTCTGCGGCATGGGCGCTGCCTGCGCGGGCGACACCGCGACGGTGGCCAGCGAGGCCGACGCGCTCGCGGCACTCGCGGCCACGCACAGGCTGTCGATGTACGGCCAGTACGCCGACATCCTGCGCGGCTGGGCGCTGACGGCGGCCGCCGAGGAGGATGTCAGGGCCTTCGGGCGAAACCTCGACCAGCTCGTCGCGAGCGGTTCCAGCATCTGGATTCCATTCTTCCGAGCGCGCTATGCGAGCGCGCTGATGGCTTGCGGCCATCGCGCCGAGGCGCTGAGCACGATAGCGCATGCGCTAGCCGAGTGCGAGCGCAGCGCGCAAGGCTGGTGTCTCGCCGAGCTGTGGCGCGTGCGCGGCACCTTGCAGCTGCAGGGGCCGCAGCCCGAGCGCGCGGAGGCCGTCCGGTCGTTCGAACGCGCGCTCGCGATCGCTCGCGGTCAAGGCGCGAGGCTGTGGGAGCTGCGCGCCGCGGCGAGCCTGGAAGGGGCCCGCTGAGGTAAGCTTGCGCCTGCGTGGCCCGGCAGGGCCACGGGTCGGCAATCCCTCCAGCGGCCGGATGACAGGGGAGACAGTGGACTAGACCTCGCCCCCGATGGGTGGGCAGGCTGGACACCGAAATTGCCCCTTGAACAGAATCTGGCGTTACCCCCCACTTCTCTCTGGAGCCTCGCATGGCCTCGATCAACAAAGTCATCCTCATCGGCAACCTCGGCCGCGACCCCGAGGTGCGCTACACGCCCAACGGCAGCGCCGTGTGCAACGTCTCGATCGCGACCACGCGCAACTGGAAGAACAAGGATTCCGGCGAGCGCATGGAAGAAACCGAGTGGCACCGCGTCGTGTTCTTCGACCGCTTGGCCGAGATCGCCGGCGAGTACCTGAAGAAGGGCCGCTCGGTCTACGTCGAAGGCCGCCTGAAGACCCGCAAGTGGCAGGACAAGGACGGCAAGGACCAGTACACCACCGAGGTGATGGCAACCGACATGCAGATGCTCGGCAGCCGCGAAGGCATGGGCGGCGGCGCGGGCGGCGGTGACGACGACGGTGGCGGCTATGCCGAGCGCAGCAGCCCGCAGCGCGCCCCGGCATCGCGCCCGGCCGGCCAGGCCAGCAAGCCGGCCCCGAAGTCGTCGACCGGCTTCGACAACATGGACGACGACATCCCGTTCTAAAAGCTGCTGACTGCGCGCCAGCAGCAACACGGTTGCGAGGCGTCGGGTCAATCCGCGTCCCGGATGCGCGTGACCGCCGCCGGGTCGCCGACCCAGACGGCGATCGCGCTGTAGTTGTCCTGGTTCGGGCGGGCGCGCTGCTGCACCAGCAGGTGCATGCGGGCCAGCCAGTCGTGCGCGTCGGCTGCATCGGCCAGCGTCGATTCGATCTCCTCGGGCTCGAGCGGGTCGTACCAGCCGTCGCTGCACAGCAGGAAGGCGTCGCCGTCGGCAATCGCGAAGTCGGCGGCGCTCAGGTGCGGCTCGATCGGCTCCTCCGCACCCATCGCGGCGATCAGCTGGTTGCGCTGCGTGTGGTGGCGGGCCTGCTCGGCGTCGATCAGGCCGGCGTCCAGCATGGTCTGCACCACGCTGTCGTCGCGCGTGACCTTCGTGATGCGGCCCTTGCGCAGCAGGTACAGGCGCGAGTCGCCGACGTGCGCCCACACGGCCTGTTCGCGTGTCTTGTCGATCCACAGCACGACCAGCGTCGCGTGCATGCGCTGCACGCCGCTGAGGCCCTGCTGGCGCCGGTTCAGCGCGTCGTTGGCGACGTGCACGACCTGCTCCAGGGCCGGGAGCGCGGCCGTGTGCGCGAACTCGACGCTGAGCTCGTGCACGACCATGCGCACGACCAGGTCGGCCGCGACGGCGCCATCGTTGTGGCCGCCGGCGCCGTCGGACAGCACCGCGAACCAGCCGTGCTCCAGCGTGCCGTGCTGCAGATAGTCCTCGTTGCCCTTGCGAGCGCCGATTTCGCTGCGACTGGCGAATTGGATGTCGGGCATGGCAGCAGAGCCGGCAAAGGGTGGATGACGACGCGGAATGTGGATGAGTGTCGGGACTGCGTTCAGGTGCCGGCATCGTCGCGAGCCGGCGGCTGCAATCGATCGAGCTGGTCTTCGTAAGCCGCGACGAACGCCGCGCCGAACAGGTTGTGGAAGTCGTCCTGCGCCTCGTCGTGGATCGCGTGGAAGTGCTGCAGGTACAGGTCCCACAACTTGGCCTTGCGGTTCATCGGCAGCAGGCTGTCGATCACGCTCCTGTCGGCGAGCTTGCGTTCTAGCTGCCCCGGCTCGAAGCGGGCGAGCACGCCGGCCAGCGCCGCGCGCATGCCGGCCATCGTGCCGATGCTGTGGCCGACCAGATCGTGCATCGCATCGCGCATCGCGACCGGCCCGGCCATGAAGCCCCGCAGCGGCGGCTTCAGCAACTGCTCGAGCGCGCTCCGTGCGTTCGGCGAGAACTTCAGCGGGTTGTTGTTCTTCGCGCGTATCGTCGTGACGGCGGCCCGCAACTCTGTCTTCGCGGTGGCGCGCACCGACATCAGGTGCAACGCGCCTTCGACCGCCTCGCGCATCACCTGGCCGACGATGCGCATCTGCTCCGGGTTCAGGCCTTGCGGCAGGTTGACGCGGACCCCGGCGCCTTCGCAGAACGCGGCCCAGAGGGCGTCGGGTTCGACAGCGGCCGCGGCTACGCTTGTCGTCGGCGCGAGCGGCGCACCGACTTGCGGTGGCGTCGGTGCGCGCTTTGAGCCGGCACCTGCCGGCGCAGCGGCGAGGTTGGCGAACGGATCGGAGTCGTCCGGCAACGGCGGCTGCGACAACGGCGCCGCGCCGCGCGCTGCGTCGCGCCCTTGCGCCATCTGCCGCGGATCGGTGCGGTGCTCGGCGGCCGACCCGACGATCACCGCGCGCGCATCGACCACCGCGCGGCCATGCGTGATCGTGCGGACGACCGCGTTGTCGGCTTCGATCTCGACGCCCAGCACGTAGCCGCCGATGCGCAACTCGTCGTGGTTCGCGAGCACGCTGCGCTCGCCGGGGCCGAGCGCGCGCCCGTTGACGAAGATCGCGTTCGCCGACGCCGCATTGCGCACGACGAAGTGCCCCTCCTGCGCGATCACCTCGGCCTGCAGCCGCGAGATGTGCCGCTCGGAGTCGGGCAGCGTCATCGTGTTCGTGTCCGAGCGGCCTATCGTCCCGCCCTTGACGTCGAAGCAGCCGACGATCGCCTGCGACAGCGGCTGGTCGTTCAGCGTGAGGGCGCGCAGGACGAGGTTCATGGAGCAGTTATGGAACGTGGGCGGGTTGCGGCAAGCAACGAAAGTCGCATGTGCAACCCCGCGGTAGTGCTCAGGACGCTGAAGGTCAATGATGTCTTATGCCGCCGTGGCAAGCAAACGCTGCTGCCGCCTAAATTTCGTATTCGTGGGCGATCGGGGCGCGCTACCGGTTCTGAAGCGGCCGCGTCTCAACGCCGCGAGCCGCGGTATTGACTGACCTCCAGCGCGCTGACCGGCGGCGCATGGTTGCCCCAGCTCGCGCGCACGAACGACAGCAGCGCGGCGACATCCTGATCGCTCAGCTCGGTCGCGAACGGTGGCATGCCGAACGGCCGCGGGTTGCCGGCGGTCGCCGGCGCGAACCCGCCCTCGAGCACGATGTGCACCAGGTTCGCCGGCATGCCCAGCAGCACCGCACGGTTGCCGGCCAGTGCCGGATAGGCACCCGGCACGCCCTCGCCGCGCTCGCCGTGGCAGGCGACGCAGTGGCGCTCGTACAGCCGCGCGCCGGTGGTGTTGACCACGACGGCCCCGGAGGCGGAAGAAGCGGGCGCCATCACCGCGGCCCAGGCGCCGGCCTCGCCGGTCGGCAGGGCTTGCAGGTAGCTGGTGATCGCGTAGAGATCGGCGTCGCTCAGGTGCTGCGTGCTGCCGCCGACGACCTCGCCCATCGGCCCGCTGACCGACGCCTGCGGCGAGATGCCGGTCTTCAGCAGCGCCATCACGTCGGCCGTGGGCCAGCCGGCGATGCCGGCCTCGCGGGCGGAGGCCAGTGACGGCGCGTACCAGTTCTGGACCGGGATCAGGCCGCCCTCGAGATCGACCGGGCTGGTCGCGGCGCCCAGCGCGTTGCGGCTCGCATGGCAGGCATTGCAATGCCCCAGCCCTTCGACCAGGTAGGCGCCGCGGTTCCAGTCGGCCGAGCGTTCGGCGTCGGCTTGGTAGGAGCCGGGCCGGAAGTACAGCGCGCGCCACACCGCGAGCGCGGCCTGCCGGTCGAACGGAAAGCGCAGCGCGTGCGGCCGGTTGGGCTGGCTCACCGGCGCGAGGCTGCGCAGGTAGGCGTGGATCGCGTCGGCGTCGGCGCGCGTGATGTGCGTGTAGTTCGGGTACGGGAACGCCGGGTACAGCAGCCGGCCGTCGCGCGAGCGGCCGTGGTGCAGTGCGCGCCAGAACGCGGCGTCCGACCAGCCGCCGATGCCGGTGCCTGGATCGGGCGTCAGGTTCGATGCGTAGACGTTGCCGAACGGCGTCGGCACTGCACGGCCACCGGCAAAGAGCGCGCCGCCGCGTGCCGTGTG
>DATEFR010000472.1:0-5329 GCA_035280545.1 Burkholderiaceae bacterium
GGCGTGCCGCTGATGATCAAGGAGAACATCGCCTCGGTGGGCGTGCCAGTGCCGTTGGGCACGGCCGCCGTCGAGCTCGTGCCGGCCGAGCGCGATGCGCCGCCGGCCGCGCGGGTGCGCGAGGCCGGCGCCGTGATCCTCGGCAAGACCACGATGCCCGACTACGGGATGCTGTCGTCGGGGCTGTCGAGCTTTCATCCGCTGGCGCGCAACCCGTGGGACCTGACGCGTGGCCCGGGCGGCAGCAGCGCCGGCGCGGCCGCCGGTGTCGCGGCCGGTTATGGCCCGCTGCACATCGGCACCGACATCGGCGGCTCGGTGCGGCTGCCGGCCGGCTGGTGCGGGATCTTCGGGTTGAAGCCCAGCCTGGGTCGCATCCCGATCGACCCGCCGTACGCCGGGCGTGTCGCCGGGCCGATGACGCGCACGGTGGCCGATGCGGCACTGCTGATGGCCGTGCTGAGCGCGCCCGACGATCGCGACACGATGAGCCTGCCGTACCAGGCGATCGCGTGGCACGAGCTCGAGCGCGATCTGCGCGGCCTGAAGATCGGCTTGCAGCTCGATGCCGGCTGGGGTTTGCCGGTCGAGCCCGAGGTGCGGGCTGCGGTCGAAGCCGCGGCCCGCGCGTTCGAGGCGGCCGGTGCGATCGTCGAGCCCATCGCGCCGATCATGACCCGCGCGATGGCCGACGGCATGGACGACTTCTGGCGCACCCGCTCGTGGCTGGACATCGGTGCGCTGCCCGAGGCGAAGCGTGCGAAGGTGCTGCCGTTCATCGTCGAATGGGCGCGCGGCGGCGCGGGCCTCAGCGGCGAGCGCGTGTTCCGCGGCTACAGCCAGATGGCCGCGATGCGCGACGCCGCGGTGCGCGCGACCCGGCCGTTCGACGTACTGCTGTCGCCGACCGCGCCGATCCCGGCGTTCGCGGCCGAGCTGCCGTGCCCGACCCACGACCCGGCGCGGCCGTTCGAGCACATCGCGTTCACGCTGCCGTTCAACATGAGCGAGCAGCCGGCGGCGAGCATCAATTGCGGCTACACGGCGGGCGGCTTGCCGATCGGCTTGCAGATCGTCGGCAAGCGGCACGACGACCTCGGCGTGCTGCAGGTCGCGCAGGCCTGGGAGCGGATGCGCCCGGCGCAGCGCGCCTGGCCCGAACCGCCGGGAGCGGCTCCGGGCTGAGGTCCTTCGCATGCAGGACCTGCGCGGCAACCCGGTCAGCACGGCGTCGCACGATGCGCTGACGCACGCCGAGCACGCGCTGTGGCAAATCATGTCGTTCTACGGCACGCCGATCGAGGCGCTGGACGCGGCCTCGGCGGCCGACCCCGCGTGGCCGCTGCCGCCGTTGATGAAAGCGGGCTTCCTGCTGAGCCTGACCGAACCCGCGCTGCTGGCCTCCGCGCGCGCCGAGATCGCACGTGCCGACGCGCTGCGCTCGCGCGCGAACGCGCGTGAGCGCGAGCACCTCGCCGCGCTGCGCACGCTGCTGACCGGTGATTGGCATGGTGCCTGCCGCGACTGGGAGGCGCTGCTGCTGCAGCATCCACGCGATGCGCTGGCGCTGCAATGGGCCCACCTGTTCGACTTCTACCGTGGCGATGCGCTGAACCTGCAGCAGCGTGTCGCCCGCGTGCTGCCCGAGTGGAGCGAGACCGACCCGCTGCACCCCTACGTGCTGGGCCAGTACGCCTTCGGCCTCGAAGAGAACCAGCGCTACGACGCGGCCGAGGCGGCCGGCCGGCGGGCGCTGGCCGGCAGCGCGCGTGTGCCGTGGGCGATCCATGCCGTGGCGCACGTGATGGAGATGCAAGGCCGCCATGCCGAGGGCAGCGCGTGGATGGCCCATTGGCAGCCCGACTGGACCGACGGCAACGGTTTTGTCGGCCACCTGGGCTGGCACCAGGCGCTGTTCGCGCTCGAACGGCTGGCCCATGCCGAGGCATTGCAGAGCTTCGACGCGCATCTGCGCGCCGCGCCCGAGCAGATCACGCTGCAGCGGCTCGATGCCGCCGCGCTGCTGTGGCGGCTGCATCTGCTCGGCGCCGATGTCGGGCCGCGTTGGCAGCAGCTCGCCGCCGGGTGGGACCTGGACGAGCGCCACGCCGGCTACTACGCGTTCAACGATCTGCATGCGCTGCTCGCGCTGGTCGGCGGCGGCGACATCGCGGCGGCCGAGGCCTGGGCGCAATGCTGTCTGCGCAACGCCGAAGCCAGTGCCGGCGCGAACCGGGAGATGGCCCGCGAGGTCGGCGCACCGCTGATGCGCGGCGTGCTCGCCTATGCGCGCGGCCGGCACGACGAGGCGATCGCGGCGCTGTACCCGGCGCGTGCCCATGCGCAGCGCTTCGGCGGCAGCCATGCGCAGCGCGACCTGATCACGCAGACGCTGCTCGCCGCCGCGGCGGGCGCGGGCTCGACAACGCCGACCAGCACGACCCGGCGCGCAGTGGGCCGCGCGTTGCTGAACGAGCGGCTGCTCGCCAAGCCGAGCACGCCGCTGACCGACTTCTGGGCGAGCCGGCTCGGGCTGCGGCACACTGGCGCCGCTTGAACGACCGAATCCGGAGCCGACGATGCCGACGCTAGACGAGCAGATCGCGCAGCACCTGCACGAAAGCCAGCGCAGCGGCGAGCTGCAGGCCGCGAAGAGCTATGGCCGACCGCTGGCATTCGGCGACGGCTACGAGGAGACGCCGACCGAGCTGCGGCTCGCGTTCAAGATGCTGAAGGACAGCGGCTTCGTGCCGCCCGAGGTCGAGACGATGCGGCAAATCGCGCAACTGCGCGAGCAGGTCGCTTCGACCGCCGATGCCGCACAGGCCGAGGCGCTGCGCAAGCGCCTGAGCGAACTGCAGCAGCACCTTGCGCTGCGCCTCGAAAAACTGCGCGTGACCGGCAGCTTGTGAGCGCAAGGCGGCCGCAAGCGAGACAAAGCGCACGCTTCGTCGACCGCCTCGGTAAACAACGCGACCAGCGCGAACTATGCACTCCCGCGACTGCTGGTAGGCAGGCGATGCTGGCCTCCAGACAATCTGCGGCACGCGTTTTCCGCGTTTCACGGCAAATCCGGCTCTCCCGCTCGCTCTTCCGGCCATGGCACAGACTCCACAACCGGCCTCGTCGCCCCGCCCCGCCGGCGGTGCGCTCGGGGCGATCGGCCGCCTGTTGATGCAGCCCATAGGCCCCGGCGCGGCGCGCCGGGACCGCGAGCAGGATGCGGCGAAGCGCCCCGGCGCGTCGGTCGGCCATCGCCAGATGCGACGCGAGCTGTACACACTGCTCGAGCGCCATCCGGCGTCGCGGCAGATGATGCGGCACCTCGACGTGATCGAGCGCACGCTGCGCCGCACCGGCATCGAGGCGGTCGAAGCGTTGCCGGTCAAGGTGCTGGCGCGCGGGCTGGACGAGCTCGAAGCCGTGGTCTGGGACTGGTCCCAGCCCGGCCTCGCCGAGGTCCGTTCGCGCCTGGCCGTGACGGTCAAGCGGCGTCGCCATGAAGCGAATGCGCCGGATGCCGCATCGCAGCTCGAACGCTACGACAGCGCGGCGCCGACGATGGACGCCGAGGTTCAAGAGGTTTCACACGAGCTCTTCGAGGAGATGGAGCGGAGCTGGACGGGCCGTATGCCCGATCGGCTTGCCGAGCTGAACGTCGACGCGCCGCGCACAGACGCGGCCGTCGACGCGGCTGGCGGCGCACCCAAGAGCGCGGGTTGAAGCGCTGCGCGCGGTGTCGCGCCGCGGGTGCCGGATGTCTCAGGCGTCGGTGCTGACGTCCCGCTCGCAGCGCTCCGTTTCGACCAGGCGGAACAGATCGGCCAGCGTCTTGCCCGGCTCGTCGCGGAAACGCTGCTCGGTGACCTCGAGTTTCTCGATCCGGTCGACCCGGAAATTGCGAAAGCCGTTGCGCGCTTCGCACCAGGCCGCGAGCGTCCACACCGCACCCCAGTAGAAGCAGCCCAGCGGGCGCACCAGGCGTTCGCTGCGGCGCTGCTGCAGGTCCACGTATTCGATGTGCACGAGGTTGCGGCCCTCGGCCGCGACGCGCAGGCTTTCGAGGCGGCGCCGCGTTGCCTCGTCGGGGCCGACCGGCGGCGCGTAGACCGCGAGGCTTTCGGCCGCGGCGCGTGCCGCGCTGGGCAGCACCGCGAGGATCTTCGACATCGCGCCCTCCGCATGCGCCGCCAGCGCGGTGTCGAGCCGCGGCTGCGCAAGCCGCACCGAGGCGACGAGCGCCTGCGCTTCGTGTTTCGTGAACATCAGCGGGGGCAGGTCGAAGCCTGACTGCATGCGATAGCCGACGCCCGCCTCGCCTTCGATCGGCACGCCCTGCGCGATCAGCTCGGCGATGTCGCGGTAGACGGTGCGCTCGGACACCTCGAGCCGCTGCGCGAGAAAGTTCGCAGTGCTCAGCCGCCGGCCGCGGATCAGCTGGACGATCTGGAACAGGCGTTCGGCGCGGCGCATGGGGCTGTGTCTTGGCGATGCGCGCTCGTGCTCAACGCGGCTCGACGGCAGTGCACAACTCGACCAGCGTGCCGTCGGGGCAGCGAACGAACGCGACGATCTGGCCCCACGGCTTGGCCGCGGGCTCGGTCAGCAGCGTGGCACCGGCGTCGACGGCGCGCTGGCACGCCTGGGCGACGTCGTCGGTCACGAGCGCGATCTCGACGCCCAGCGGATCCGGCGAGGCGTCGGCCGCGACGTAGTCGGTGCCGAGGTTCGAGCGCGCGGTCGTGTGCGCGGCGAACGCCAGCGTGGTCGCGCCGGTCTCGAGCTCGCCGTACTCGCCCGATTCGTGCAGGAAGCGTCCCTTCAGGCCGAACGCCCGCGCAAAGAAATCGAGCGACTCGCCGACATCGCTGACGTAGACGATCGTGTAGGCAAACTGCATGACGGTCTCCTGCATCAAGCCGGTTCAAGGCCGATCGATGCTAGCGCCGCGCAATCCATCGCCTGCGCGATCCGCGCAAAGTCCGCGGCGGCCACGCGGAACAGGCCGTAACGAAACGCGTGGCCCCAGTTCGGCGTGTCGCGCGTGAAGGCAAGGGCCGGCAGCAGCGGCCGGATCGGCGCCGGGTTCGCCGGCCACCAGCCCACATCGCGCCGGAATGGCTTGAAGCCTTCGGCCATGTCGGCCTGGTAGATGCGCTCGTCGAGCAGCGTGCCGATCGCGGTGAACGACTGGTACTCGTCCTTCGTGCCGAACACGCGCACCGGCGAGTAGTACGCGACGCGATCGCCGCGCCGCAGGCGCCGCAACGGTGCGCCCTTGCCGTGGCCGACCTGCATGAAGCCCAGCGCGCGGCCGAGCGCCACGTGT
>DATEFR010000473.1:0-2351 GCA_035280545.1 Burkholderiaceae bacterium
CGATGAACGTTGGGTGCCCATGGTTGCCTTTGTTGCCTTGGGCGGCAGCCCGCCGGTCCCGCCCGGCCGGCGGGTTACTTTCATTTGTTGGCCCAAATAAAAGTAACCAAAGCAAAGGGCCTGGAAAACCGCCTGTTCGAGCCGGCTGCGTGGCGGCAAAGGGAATGCGGCTGATGACGAGAGGGCGAGTTCGTCGCGCTCGAACGCTTGGGGAGCCGTTCGATGGCGCGCCTGCGCGCCGAGTCGAACGGCTCTGCATCGGCCGAACTCTTGTGGCCACGCAGCGGGTGCGAACATGCGGTGTTCGGGCCCTTTGCTTTGCCTCCTTTCATTTGGGCCAGCAAATGAAAGGAGGTCGCCGGCCGGGCGAGACCGGCGGGCTGCCGCCCAAGGCATCACCGCTTCGAAGAAGAAGCCCTTTCAGAAGCCCTTTCACCCTCCGCCAAGAGACGCTTGGCCTCTTTCTCGTGGGCCCGAACCTCGTCCAGAGTCACATGCAGATCCGCCATCTGCTGCTCCAGCTGCGCCCGATGCTCCCCCAGCACCGCGAGGAACTTGCGCAGCTGCGCCTGCGTGTCGCGCGGCGACTCGTACATGTCGACCAGGTCCTTGACCTCCGCCAGCGTCAGCCCCAACCGCTTGCCGCGCAAGGTCAGCTTCAGCCGGGTGCGGTCGCGCGCGGTGTAGACGCGGTTGCGGCCGCGGCGCTGCGGCGTCAGCAGCCCGCAGTCTTCATAGAAGCGGATCGCGCGGGTGGTCAGGTCGAACTCGCGGGCGAGCTCGCCGATCGTGAAGGTGGCGGCAACCGTGCCGACGGAGGAAACGGGCGACATGTGGGTGACAGCGGGAAAACGAAGAGCGGCTTACACTGCCTCGGTTGACGTATACGTAAAGTGTAAAGGCTGGCCCGCCCCATGAACGAGCTCGAGAGACAACTGGCCTATCCGTTCGGCGACACGCTGCCGGCCGTCGGCACGACGCTGGAAGTCGCACCCGGAGTGCGCTGGCTGCGCATGCCGCTGCCGTTCGTGCTCGACCACATCAACCTGTGGCTGCTGCGCGATCGCATCGACGGTGTCGACGGCTGGAGCATCGTCGATTGCGGCATCACCAACGACGCGACCCGCGCCGCATGGGAGACCATCTTCGCGAACGAGCTGCAAGGCCTGCCCGTGCTGCGCGTGATCGTGACCCACATGCACCCGGACCACATCGGCCTCGCGCACTGGCTGACCGAACGCTGGAACGCGCGGCTGTGGATCAGCGCGACCGACTACAACGCCGCGCGCGTCGCGAGCAGCGCGACCACCGGCTTCGGCGGCCCGGCCGCGGCGCGCTTCATGGCCAGCCACGGGCTGACCGACCCCGAGGCGCAGGAGAAGATCAAGGCGCGCAGCAACTACTACGCCAGCATGGTGCCGCAGGTGCCGGCACAGTTCCGCCGGCTGCAGGACGGCGACGTGCTGCGCATCGGCGATCGCGACTGGCGCTGCCATGCGGGCTACGGCCATGCCCCCGAGCACATCTCGCTGCACAGCCCCGAGCTCGGCGTTTTGATCAGCGGCGACATGGTGCTGCCGCGCATCTCGACCAACGTCAGCGTGATCGACATCGAGCCCGAAGCGAATCCGCTGCTGCTGTACCTCGACTCGATCCGGCGCCTGCGCGGGCTGCCGGCCGACACCCTGGTGCTGCCGTCGCACGGCCGGCCGTTCAAGGGGCTGCACACGCGAATCGATCAGCTCGCCGCGCACCACGACGAGCGCTTCGCCGATGTGCTGGCGGCCTGCGCGCACGAGCCGCAGCACGCGGCGGGGTTGCTCAAGGTGCTGTTCAAGCGGCCGCTGGACCTGCACCAGACGACCTTCGCGATGGGCGAATCGATTGCGCATCTGCACGCGCTGTGGCAAGGCGGGCAGCTGCGGCGCTCGCTCGACACCGACGGCATCTACCGCTTCGCGCCGTAGCCGAGCGCACCGTTCGAGGCGTCCTGTCAAACCGGCCAGTCCGCCGGCATGGCGTCGATGATCGCGCCCGGCGTCGTGATCCACACGTCGCCGCCGCCCGATGCCTGCGCCGCGATTTGCCGCAGCGCCTGGCGCAGGTGCCGCAGGCGGTAAGGCTGGCCCACGATGTACGGGTGCAGCGCAATGCCCATCACCAGCGCCTGGTCCAGCGGCCCGCGCTGCGACTGCTCGAGCATCTCGACGAACGTCAGTGTGATCGACATCGAGCCCGAGGCGAACCCGCTGCCGCTGTACCTGCGCTCGATCGCCGCGCTGCGTGCGCTGCCGCAGGACACGCTCGTGCTGCCCTCGCACGGCCGGCCCTTCCGCGGCCTGCACCGGCGC
>DATEFR010000474.1:0-16431 GCA_035280545.1 Burkholderiaceae bacterium
CGTGGCCGCGAACTGACCGCGCAACGGAGCACCACCATGGCACGCTTCTTCATCGATCGCCCGATCTTCGCCTGGGTGCTCGCCATCATCGTGATGCTGGCGGGCGTGACGGCCATCAAGATCCTGCCGATCGCGCAGTACCCGATGATCGCGCCGCCGGCCGTCGCGATCTCGGCCAACTACCCCGGCGCCTCGGCCAAGACGCTGGAAGACACGGTGACCCAGGTCATCGAGCAGAAGATGAAAGGCCTGGACCGGCTGGCCTACATGTCGTCGACCAGCGAATCGACCGGCAGCGTGACCATCACGCTGACCTTCGAGAACGGCACCGACCCCGACACGGCGCAGGTCCAGGTGCAGAACAAACTCGCGCTCGCGACCCCACTGCTGCCGCAAGAAGTGCAGCAGCAAGGCGTGCAGGTCACGAAGTCGGCGAACAACTTCCTGAACGTGCTGGCGTTCGTCTCCGAAGACGGCAAGATGAACGCGGCCGACCTCTCCGACTATGTCGCGGCCAACGTGCAGGAGGCGCTCAGCCGCGTCGAAGGCGTGGGCGACACGACGCTCTTCGGCTCGCAGTACGCGATGCGCGTCTGGCTGGACCCGAACAAGCTCAACAGCTACAAGCTGACCCCGCTGGACGTGAAGAACGCGATCGCCGCGCAGAACGCGCAGGTCTCGGCGGGCCAGCTCGGCGCGCTGCCGGCGGTCGAGAACCAGCAGCTCAACGCGACGATCACCGCGCAGACGCGCTTGAAGACCGCCGCCGAGTTCGAAGCCATCCTGCTGCACACCCAGGCCGACGGTTCGGCCGTGCGGCTGCGCGACGTGGCCCGCATCGAGCTGGGCAGCGAGAACTATGGCAGCGCCGGCCGCTTCAACGGCAAGCCGGCGGCGGGCCTCGCGATCAAGCTCGCGACCGGCGCCAACGCGCTGGACACGGTCAAGCGCATCGACGCCAAGCTCGACGGGCTGAGCAAGTTCTTCCCGAGCGGCATGAAGGTGATCAAGCCGTACGACACCACGCCGTTCGTGCGCATCTCGATCGAGGAAGTCGTGAAGACGCTGGTCGAGGCGATCATCCTCGTCTTCGCGGTGATGTACCTGTTCCTGCAGAACTTCCGCGCGACGCTGATCCCGACGATCGCGGTGCCGGTGGTTCTGCTGGGCACCTTCGGCGTGCTGGCCGCGTTCGGCTATTCGATCAACACGCTGACGATGCTCGCGATGGTGCTGGCGATCGGCCTGTTGGTCGACGATGCGATCGTCGTGGTCGAGAACGTCGAGCGCGTGATGAGCGAGGAAGGACTCTCGCCGCTCGAAGCGACGCGCAAATCCATGGGTCAGATCACCGGCGCACTGGTCGGCGTGGCGCTGGTGCTCGCGGCGGTGTTCGTGCCGATGGCTTTCTTCGGCGGGTCGACCGGTGTGATCTACCGCCAGTTCACGGTCACCATCGTCTCGGCGATGACGCTGTCGGTGCTGGTCGCGTTTGTTCTCACGCCGGCGCTGTGCGCGACGCTGCTCAAACCGGTGGCCAAGGGTCACGCGCTGGCCACCACCGGCTTCTTCGGCGCGTTCAACCGTCTGTTCGACCGCAGCAACCGCGGCTACCAAGGCGTGGTGCGGCACATGCTCTCCCGCGGCTGGCGCTACATGGCCGGCTACGCGGTGCTCGCGCTGGCCGTCTGCTTCGTCTACACGAAGATCCCGGCCGGCTTCCTGCCCGACGAGGACCAGGGTTCGCTGTTCGTGCTCGTGCAACTGCCGCCGGGCGCGACGCAGGACCGCACGCTGAAGGTGCTGGAGCAGGTCGAGCACCACTTCCTGGTCGAGCAGAAGGAGGCGGTGGATTCGATCTTCACGGTGGCCGGCTTCAGCTTCGCCGGCAGCGGCCAGAACGCCGGCTTCGCGTTCGTGAAGCTGAAAGCCTGGAACGAACGCACGCGGCCCGAGCTGAAGGCCGCGGCCGTCGCGAACACGGCGATAGCGCACTTCCTGCCGCTGCGCGACGCCACGGTGTTCGCGATCGTGCCGCCGGCAGTCTCCGAGCTCGGCAACGCCAGCGGCTTCGACCTGATGCTGCAGGACCGTGCGAACCTCGGCCACGCGGCGCTGATGCAGGCGCGCAACCAGCTGCTGGGCGCGCTGATGAAGGAGAAGGGCCTGGTCGCGGTGCGCCCCAACGGCCTGGAGGACACGCCCGAGTTCCGGCTGGACATCGATGCGCACAAGGTCGGCGCGCTGGGCCTGTCCATGTCCGACGTCAACAGCACCTTCTCGGCCGCCTGGGGCAGCAGCTACGTCAACGACTTCCTCGACAAGGGCCGCGTGAAGAAGGTCTTCATGCAGGCCGATGCGCCGTTCCGCATGCTGCCCGGCGACATCGACAACTGGTTCGTGCGCAACGCCAGCGGCGCGATGGTGCCGTTCAGCGCGTTCGCGCAGGCCGGCTGGACCTCGGGCTCGCCGCGGCTGGAGCGCTACAACGGCGTGCCGTCGGTCGAGATCATGGGCATGGCGCTGCCCGGCGCGCTGTCCAGCGGCCAGGCGATGGACCTGGTGGAGCGGCACGCGGCCGAGCTGCCGGCCGGCATAGGCTACGAGTGGACCGGCGTCTCGCGGCAGGAGCGCGAGGCCAGCGGCCAGGCGGCGCTGCTGTACGCGGTGTCCATCCTCGTCGTCTTCCTGTGCCTCGCGGCGCTGTACGAGAGCTGGTCCATCCCGTTCTCGGTGCTGATGGTGGTGCCGCTGGGCGTGCTGGGCACGCTGGTCGCGGCGATCCTGACGTGGAAGATGAACGACGTGTACTTCCAGGTCGGACTGTTGACGACCGTGGGGCTCGCGTCGAAGAACGCGATCCTGATCGTCGAGTTCGCGAAGGATCTTTATGCGCAGGGCATGGGGCTGGTCGAGTCGGCGCTGACCGCGGCACGCATGCGGCTGCGCCCCATCCTGATGACCTCGCTTGCGTTCATCCTCGGCGTGCTGCCGCTGATGCTGGGCCACGGTGCCGGCGCCGGCGCGCAGAACGCACTGGGCACGGCGGTGGTCGGCGGCATGGTGACCGGCACGGTGCTCGCGATCTTCTTCGTGCCGCTGTTCTTCGTGACCGTGCGCCGCCTGTTCGACAAGCGGCCCAAGCCCGACGCGGCAACGCCGCCGGTCCACCTCGACACCGCTTTGTTGGAAGGCCACTGAAATGACTCGCCTGACCTGGATCACCCTCGCCTGCGCGGCCGTGCTGAGCGGCTGCAGCCTGATGCCCGCCTACGAGCGGCCGGCGCTGCCGGTGTCGTCGACCTACCCCGTGGCCGCGAAGGCCACCGGGGTCGAGTTGGCCGCGGCCGGTGACATCGGCTGGCGCGAGTTCTTTGCCGACGAGCGCCTGCGCCAGGTGCTGACGCTCGCGCTGGCGAACAACCGCGACCTGCGCGTCGCCGCACTGAACATCGAGAAGGCACGTGCGCAGTACCGTGTGCAGAACGCCGATCTGGTCCCGGGCGTCGATGCCAGCGGCAGCCAGAGCGCTTCCCGCACCGCCGAGAGCCTGCGCACGCCGGGCGCGCCGGCGGTCAGCCGCCAGTACAGCGCGAGCGTTGGTTTCAGCGCCTACGAGCTCGACCTGTTCGGCCGCGTGCGCAGCCTGAGCGCGCAAGCGCTGGAGCAGTTCCTCGCGACTGAAGAGGCGCGCCGCAGCACGCAGATCAGCCTGGTGGCCGAGGTCGCGACCGCGTACCTGACACTGGGCGCCGATCAGGAGCGGCTGGTGCTCGCGCAGAACACGCTGACGAGCCAGAGCGAGTCCTACCGGCTCAATCAGCGCAGCTTCGAGGTCGGCATCACGTCGGCGCTGGCGCTGCGGCAGGCGCAGACCAGCGTCGACAGCGCACGTGTCGACGTGGCGCGCTACACCTCGCAGGTGGCGCAGGACCGCAACGCGCTCGTGCTGCTGGTCGGCTCGGCGGTGCCCGACGATCTGCTGCCGAGCAACCTCGCCGATTCGCTGAACGCACTGCCCGAGCTGCCGAGTGGCCTGCCCTCCGCGCTGCTCGAGCGCCGGCCCGACATCCTGCAGGCCGAGCACACGCTGAAGGCCGCCAACGCCAACATCGGCGCGGCACGCGCGGCGTTCTACCCGCGCATCAGCCTGACCGCGTCGGCCGGCTCGGCCAGCGCCGACCTCTCGGATCTGTTCAAGGGTGGTTCCGGCACCTGGTCGTTCATCCCGCAGATCTCGCTGCCGATCTTCGACGGCGGTGCGAACCGCGCCAACCTCGACATCGCGAAGCTCAGCCGCGACATCAACGTGGCCCAGTACGAGAAGGCGATCCAGACCGCGTTCCGCGAGGTGTCGGATGCGCTCGCGCAGCGCGGCACGATCACCGATCAGCTGCAGGCGCAGGAGTCGCTCGTCAACGCGACGGCCGAAACCGATGCGCTGTCGCGCGCACGCTTTTCGCGTGGCGTCGACAGCTACCTCACGGTGCTGGATTCGCAGCGTTCGCTGTACAGCGCGCAGCAGAACCTGATCGGCACGCGGCTGTCGCGCATGTCCAACCTGGTCACGCTGTACAAGGTGCTGGGCGGCGGTTGGCTGGACGAACGCACCAGCGGCAGCGCGGCGCCCGGACCCGGCGATTGACGCGGGACGCCAACCCCGCGAACCTTCCTCCGGATTGCTGATGCCTCGATTCCGGCTCGCCTCCTACGATACGAAGCGCGCCGGATACCGAAGCGAAAGGAGATCCGAATGGCCAAGAAGAAATCAGCCAAGGACGGGAAGAGCTCCACGCCGAAACCCGCCGGCAAGAGGTCGACATCGAAGGCCTCCTCGCCGGCGCGACGCAAGTGCGGCTGCATGTCCGTGCATCACTGGCTCCTGGAGCAATACCCGACGTACCGGACGGCACAGACGGAACTGGAGCACAGCTTCGAAGCCGCGCGGCGCTCGGCCAAGGGTGCACCCGCCAGACCGTACAAGGTCGATGTGGTCGTGCACGTTCTTCAATCCCCGGGCGCAGGCAAGGTGACGCCGGCGCAGGTGGCGGCCCAGATCAAAGTCCTGAACCAGGACTACAGGGCGCGGAATTCCGACAGGAGCAAGGTGCCTGCCGTCTGGAAGGGCCTGGTGGCCGATGCGATGGTGGAGTTTCGACTGGCCGCGAAGGATCCTGGCGGGAAGCCCACCGATGGCATCCTGCACGTGCCGACCACGGTGGCCCAGTTCGGCCAGAACGACTCGATGAAGGACCCTGCCCGCGGCGGCAGCGCGCCCTGGCCCAGCGACAAGTACCTGAACATCTGGGTGTGCCCGCTCAAGGACGGGCTGCTCGGCTACGCGCAGTTTCCCGGCGGCCCGAAGGAGACCGACGGCGTGGTGATCGCCACCAGCGCGTTCGGAACCGGCGGCTCCGCCCAGGCACCCTTCAACAAGGGGCGCACGTGCACGCACGAGGTCGGCCACTACTTCAACCTGCGCCACATCTGGGGCGATACGGAAGACTGCTCCGGAAGCGACTTCGTGAGCGACACGCCCAATGCCGAGGGCCCGAACTACGGCACGCCGACGTTCCCGCTGATCTCATGCAGGAACGGACCCAGCGGCGACATGTTCATGAACTACATGGACTATGTGGACGACGTGGCGATGTTCATGTTCACGCCCGAGCAGGTTGCCAGGATGCGTGCTGCACTCGAAGGGCCGCGAAAGACACTCTGGTCATGAGCCATGCTCGCATCGTCGGCGATTGGGTGCACGCGCACGAGCGCGATCACGACGACGTGCGCGTTTTCGTCGACGCCCGTCAGCCGCTGCCGCCGAGCCGGGGACGCAGGCGGCTGTCGCTGCACACGGACGGGACGTTCGTGGACCAGCAGCCCGGCGCCGACGATCGCAGCAGCGCTTCGTCGGGCACCTATCAGTTCGACGGCGGGCGGCTGGTTCTGCATCAGCAGGGCGGCAATGCCGCAACGATCGTCTACGAAGCCGTCGTTGCGGCAGACGGAAGCTGCCTGGATCTCAAGAGATCGCGGTAGCCGTCTCTACGGCTGCGCTGGCGGAGCCTACCGCTCCCGGCACACAATGACAGGCATGCGCGCCGAGCTTCGTGCCGTCGCCGCGATCCTGACGGTGCTCGTGCACCTGCTGATTCTGTCTGCGCTCGTTCGCGTCACGGCCAGCGCAGTCAGGCCGCCGCCACCGCCGGCCGGGCAGGACATGACCGCCGAGAAGCTTTACGGCGCCGGCGAACGAACCATCAGCGTCGACATCGTTCCCGGCCTGTCGACGAGTGGCTTGGCGTGCGCCGGCAGCAGCTACGTCGGGGTCGGGGTGACCGTCGAGCCCGGTTCCGAACGCATCATCCTCGTCGGCGACGACACGCCGGCATCGAGAGCCGGCCTGCGGCACGACGACGTCGTGTTGAACCCGGATGTCTGGCTCGATGCGCATCGAGAAGGCGCCCTGCTGCACGTGACGATCCTGCGCAACGGGGTGCAGCTCGTGGTGGCGGTGCAGGTCGGCAAGATCTGCATCGGCTAGCCAGCGCCGGTCACGCCGGCGACGACGCGAGCCCGCGTTCCGACAGGACCCGCTGCACCATCGGCGCGAGCTCCTCGTACAGGTTCTGCTTGTGCAGCACGTGGTGCACGCCCAGCCGTTGGGCGCCGTGCACGAGCTCGTTGGACACGTAGCCCGAGATGATCACGATGGGCAGCCGAGGGTGCTGGCGAGCCAGTTCCTTCGCCAGGTCCAAGCCTGAAGCGCCGGGCATGTTGAAGTCGGTCACGACGAGGTCGAACGACGTGGTGTCCAGCGTCTTCAGCGCCTCGTCCGCGGTCGCCACGGTACGGGCGCGCCAGCCGGCACGCTGCAGCAGGCGCTCGACCACCAGCCGCACCACCTCGTCGTCGTCGACATACAGCACGTGCTCGCCGCGGCCGCTTGCCGTCCCGGCCGCCGCGGTCTCCGGCGAATCCGCCGCAGGCGGCTCGCAGAGCGGGAAGTACAGGGCGATCGTGCTCCCCTTGCCGATCTCGCTGACGACGCTGATGCCGCCGCGATGCGCTTTCACGATGCCGTGCACGACCGACATGCCCAGCCCGGTCCCGTCGGCCTTGGTCGTGAAGAAGGGCTCGAAGATGCGTGCGCGGGTCGCTTCATCCATCCCGACGCCGGTGTCGCGGACCCACAGGTGGGCGTAGCGGCCGGCCGGCTGCCCGCCCAGCGCCTGGGCCGCGGCAGCGTCGAGCACCCGTTCGGCCAGCCCGATCTCGATGCGCCCGGGGTTCCCCTGCAAGGCATGCCAGGCGTTGGTTCCCAGGTTCATCAGCACCTGCTGCATCTGCGTCGCGTCGGCGTTCACATAGAGAGGCTGCTGGACGATGTTGGCCTGAAGCTCGGTCATCGCCGGCACGCCCGAGCGCAGCAGCGTCAACGTCTCCTCGAGGATGGGCTGCAGCGGCTGAACCACGAGCACCTGCGTCTGCCGGCGGCTGAACGCCAGGATCTGCTGCACCAGCCCGCGCGCGCGCCGGCTGGCCCGGTCGATCTGCTCCAGGCTTTGCAGCGCCGGGTGCTCCGGGCCGACATCGCCGCGCGCCAGCGCCAGGTTGCCGAGGATCGCGCCGAGGATGTTGTTGAAGTCGTGCGCGATGCCGCCGGCCAGCGTGCCGATCGACTCCATCTTCTGCGACTCGCGCAGCTGCGCCTCGAGCTCGCGGTGCGCGGCCTCGGCCTGCTTGCGCACGTCGATGTCGCGCTGCGCCGCGACGACCATGCGGTTGAAATGGTGCGCCACCGACCGGATCTCGGCCGGCCCCGCGGCCGGCGCGCGCGCACTGCCGTCGCCGTCGGCCACGCGCGTTGCCGCGCGCGACAGCGCATCGATGGGGCCGACGATTCCCCGCGCGACGAACCAGGCCGCCACCAAGGCCAGCAGCATCAGGCCGGCACCGATCACGAGGCTGCGTCGCAGCATCTCGCGGTGCCCGGCAAACGCTTCGTCCTGCGGCACGCCGGCGACGACACGCCAGCCGGTGTCGGCCATCGTCGCGAAGGCATACAGGCGCGTCACGCCGTCGGGCCCCTTGGCCGAGAGAAAGCCTTCGCGCTGGCCGCGCGTCTCCTGCATCACTTTGGACGGTGTCGGCTTGCCGAGCCAGAGCTCCGGGTCCACCGATCGGAGCACGATGCGGTCCATCCGGTCGGTGACCGTGACCACCGCGTACGACGGCGCCGAGCCCAGTATGCGTCGGTTCAGCGTCAGCAAATCCTGGGAGATGGACAGCAGTCCCACCACGTCGCCGCCCCGGTCGCGCACGGGGTGGGTCAACACGGTCAGCCAGCGGCCGGTCACGGGCCCCTTGAACGCGTCGCTGACGGTGAAATGGCCCGCCGCGATGCCCTCTTTGAACCAGCGCAGCGCGCCGAACTGCTCCGGCGAATTCGGGTTCGGGCTCGGGTTCGGGTGCGGATTTGGGCTCGACTCCGGGCGGCTCGTGAAGATCAACCGCGCGTCACGATCGCGCACCGTCAGCGTGCCGAACTCGGGCAGCAGCCGGATGTACTCGGCGACGCCGGTATCGAAGTTGTCGGCATCCAGCGCCCTGACCCCCGGGCGTTCGGCAAGACGCGTCATCACGGCGCGCTCGTCGTTCAGCGTCTGCTGCAGCGCGGCCATGGTGCTGTCGACCAGCAGCCTGACCTTGGCCTCGGCCGCCTCGCGCGCCTGGTCCCACTGGATGCTCAGGAACCAGCTCAGGACGGCCGCGGCCGGGATCAGCACGGCCAGCACCAGCGCGATCATCAGCGCCCTGATCGACGTTCGGACTCGTGCGGGTTCGGTCAAATCGCCGGCGGAGAAGGTGCGGTCATCCATCGAGACTCCCTTGAGCGTCGCGCGGTTGCGAGCCCGCCTGACGGCAGGTCTTCTCGACGCTATTGTGAGGGGCCCGCGCGGCCTGGCGCTACGAACCCGCGCCGCGCCGCTGCGCCCGGGCCGGCCGGCGGGGCGCCGCGTCGGTCATGACGGTCGACATCGACGAGGCGATGGTCGACCATTGCTCGGGATCGAGCAGCTTGGCGGACTCGGCATGGAGCGCCGAGTCCTCGAGATCGAGATCGCGGCGCAGCAATGCGGCGTACCGGGCCAGGAGTTGCCCGGCCGCGTCGGCGGCGCTGCCCTGCCCATGCTGCAGCGCCTTCAGCCGCGCCAGCGCCTCGTCCAGCCATTGGTCGCGGTGCCGGCAGTCGGTCTCGAGCTGGCGGATCAGCGTATCGGTATCGGCCTCGCGGCCACGCAACGCCGCGAACAGCGCGACGCCCTTGGGGCGATGCGTCGCATCGTCGAACGACTGCAGGCGGTGGACGAGGCGGACCAGCGAGTTCAGTGCCGGCCCCGGGTGGCGCCAATCCGGCGCCCCCGCGATCGCCTCGATCCGATCGAGCAGCTCGCGCATCTGCGCGTGCTCCGCATGCAGGATCCTCCAGGCTGATTCGGCAGCCAGCACGACGGTCTCCACGCCTTCTGTGGTTCACCCATTGTGCTCTTTCGGGTGACGCGCCGCGGCGACGGCCGGGCCTTGCGCCCTCAGAATGCCGCGATCCCCGTGATCGCCCGTCCGAGGATCAGCGCGTGCACGTCGTGCGTGCCCTCGTAGGTGTTGACGACCTCGAGGTTCACGAGATGGCGCGCCACCCCGAACTCGTCGCTGATGCCGTTGCCGCCGAGCATGTCGCGCGCGACGCGCGCGATGTCCAGCGCCTTGCCGCACGAGTTGCGCTTCATGATGCTCGTGATCTCGACCGCGGCGGTGCCTTCGTCCTTCATGCGGCCCAGCCGCAGGCAACCCTGCAGCCCGAGCGTGATCTCGGCGAGCATGTCGGCGAGCTTCTTCTGGACGAGCTGGTTCGCGGCGAGCGGCTTGCCGAACTGCTGGCGGTCCAGCGTGTACTGGCGCGCGCGGTGGAAACAGTCCTCGGCTGCGCCCAGCGCGCCCCAGGCGATGCCGTAGCGGGCCGAGTTCAGGCAGGTGAACGGGCCCTTCAGGCCGCGCACCTCGGGGAACGCGTTCTCCTCGGGGCAGAACACCGCGTCCAGCACGATCTCGCCGGTGATGCTGGCGCGCAGGCCCACCTTGCCGTGGATCGCCGGCGCGCTCAGGCCCTTCCAGCCCTTCTCGAGCACGAAACCGCGGATCGCGCCTTCGTCGTCGCGCGCCCAGACGACGAACACATCGGCGATCGGCGAGTTCGTGATCCACATCTTCGAGCCGGTCAGCGAATAACCGCCCGGCACCTTCTTCGCCCGCGTGACCATGCTGCCCGGGTCGGAGCCGTGGTTGGGCTCGGTCAGGCCGAAGCAGCCTATCCACTCGCCGGTGGCGAGCTTGGGCAGGTACTTCTGCTTCGTCGCATCGTTGCCGAACTCGAAGATCGGCACCATCACCAGCGACGACTGCACGCTCATCATCGAGCGGTAGCCGGAGTCGACGCGCTCGACCTCGCGCGCGATCAGCCCGTAGCTCACATAGTTCAGGCCCGGGCCGCCGTAGGTGTCGGGAATGGTCGGCCCGAGCAGGCCGATCTCGCCCATCTCGCGAAAGATCGAGGCGTCGGTGGTCTCGTGGCGGAACGCCTCGAGCACGCGCGGCGCGAGCCGGTCCTGGCAATACGCCTGCGCGGCATCGCGCACTGCGCGCTCGTCGGCGGACAGCTGGGATTCGAGCAGCAGCGCATCGTCCCACTGGAAGCTGGCTTTGGTGTGCGAAGAAGTCATGGAACGATCTGCAGCGTCATGAATGTCCTGGCACTCTACCTGGGCGGCGCGCCGCGCACAAACGACCAATACGCACGGACCTGTGCGCAATCGGCACAATAGCGTCACGATGCGACGCAAGATCCCCTCCACCGCCGCGCTCACCGCGTTCGAGTCCGCGGCCCGCCACCAGAGCTATACGAAGGCGGCCGACGAGCTCGCGGTGACGCAAAGCGCCGTGTGCCGGCAGATCGCCGGGCTCGAGGACTTCCTCGGCGTGCGGCTGTTCCGGCGCAGCCGCCGCGGCGTCGCGCTGACGGACGCCGGGCTGGCCTACAGCCGCAGCGTCGCGATGCGGCTGGACGACGTCGAGCGCGACACGCTCGAGCTGATGGCCCGCGGCGCCGAGGGCGGCACGCTGGAGCTGGGCGTCGTGCCCACCTTCGCGACCAAGTGGCTGCTGCCGCGCCTGCCGTCGTTCATGCAGCGGCATCCCGGCGTGCGCATCAACCTCACGAGCCGCACCCTGCCGTTCCTGTTCGACGACAGCGGGCTGGACGCCGCCATTCATGCCGGCGAGGCCAAGTGGCCCGGCACCGAAGGCGTGTTCCTGATGCCCGAGCACCTGGTCGCGGTGTGCAGCCCGCGCCTGATCGCGCCCAAGGCCTCGCTGGGCAAGGCCGACTGGCGCCGCCTGCCGCTGCTGCAGATGAGCACCCGCCCGTATGTGTGGCGCCAGTGGTTCGCCTCGCTGGGCATCGACGTCGAAGGCGACCTGGCCGGCCCGCGCCTCGAGTTGTTCTCGATGCTCACCGAGGCGGCGATCCACGGCATCGGCATCGCGCTGATCCCGCCGTTCCTGGTCGAGGACGAGCTGCGCCGCGGCTTGCTGGTGCAGGCCAGCGGCCACACGCTGCGCAGCGACCGCAGCTACCACCTGATCTACCCCGAAGGCAAGGCCGAGGATGCGGCGCTGACCGCGTTCCGGACCTGGATCGTCGAGCAGGCGCAGAGCGCCGCGAGCGCACCCACCGCAAGACGGCGCATGGCGGCGCGCTGACGCCGGCTACGGGATCTGCACGACCACGTTGCCCATCGCCTGGCCTTGCTCGACGAGCTCGTGCGCCCGCACGATCTCCGCCAGCGGCACCCGATGCGCGATCGGAAAGTCCAGCCGCCCGCGGCTCAGCAGGCCCAGCAGCGTGTCGGTCGCCTGCTGCCGGTCGATCGGGCTCAGGTGGTAGACGATGAAGCAGCGCAGCGCCAGGTTCTTCGCGATCAGCGGAAAGAACGGCAGCGAGAAGTTCGGTGCGCCGCTGCCGTAGACGACGACATCGCCGCCGGTGCGCAGCAGCTCGGCGTCCAGCATGGCATTGGCGGCGACATCGACCTCGACGATGCGATCGACGCCCTGCCCCAGCGTCGCCGCGCTCACGCGCACGGCGACGTCCTCGCGCTTGTAGTCGATGACGACATCGGCGCCGGCCGCCGATGCGGCCACGGCCTTGGCCGGGCTGCTGACCGTGGCGAGCACCTGGCGCGCGCCGAGCAGGCGAGCGCACTGCACCGCCGCGTGTCCGACGGCGCCTGCGCCGCCGGCCACCAGCACACGCTTGCCGGCCACGCCATCGCCGGCGAGCACGGCATGCATCGCGGTCAGCCCGGGGATGCCCAGGCAGGCACCGACCTCGTCCGGCACAGCGTCGGGCAGCACCACCGCCTGCGCCGCGGGCAGCACGACGCTCTGCGCCGCGGTGCCGAACGGCCGTCCCCACGCGGCGTTCCAGACCCACACCCGCTGTCCGATGCGATCGCGCGCAACGCCATCGCCGACGGCATCGACCACGCCCATGCCGTCGCTGTGCGGGATCACGCGCGGGAACGGCATCCCGGCGCCGCGCCCGGTGCGCGATTTGGTGTCCGACGGGTTCACGCCGGACCAGCGCAGCCGCACGCGCAGCTCGCCGGCACTGGGCACCGGGTCCGCAACGTCGCCGACCCGAAGAACCTGCGCGGCCGGGCCGTTGTGCTCGTAGAAGGCGGCTTGCATGCGGACCCTCCTGTGACGTCCCCCGACGCCCTGTGACAGGAGATGCTAGCGCGCCCGGGTCGGTCCGGCTCGGCAACCCTTGCGGCAAATCCGCTCAGTGGCCGCGCCGCAGCTGGGCTTGCGGCCGGCTCAGCGAACTCGGCGCATCGAGATTCGCGCCGTCGTCCACGCCCACGCCCATCCGGTCGACCAGCTCGCCACCCAGCCACCCCGTGACCAGCGACAGCGCCGCGCCGGCGAACGAACACGCGAGGGCAAGGGCTGCCGGCGCGTCGGGCGCGCTGCGCCGCAGCCACCAGCTCGCGAAGAACAGCGCCAGCACGACGGCATTGCCCGAGCCGTGCAGTGCGCCGACCCGGCGCGCGCGCGTCTCCCGTGGAATCGCCAGCCAATCGGCAAGACCGAATGGCGCCGCGATCACACCGCCGATCAGGCCCGCGGCGATCAGGTAGTACGACACCAGCGACATCTGGACCAGTCCGGTGATCCATCGCAGCACGTCGAACGCCACCGATGCGCCGAGCAAACCGAGCGGGAACACGACAAGCATCTGGTGGACCGAGTGGCCCAGCAATCTGACTTTGGTTTGCATGGCATGCGCTCCTATCAAGCAGGAAACATCCTGGCAGGGCAATCGGTGGGCCCGGTCGATTACCCGCGTCGCTCGCGCTGTGACTACAGTTGCGCCTGCGGGCCACCGAGAGCCCGGAAGGACCCCATGCGGCTGACGCTGAAGACCAAATCCGCGCTGCTGACCACGGCACTGGTGCTCGTGCTGGTCGGTGCAACCGGCTGGTGGCAATACCAGCAGCTGTCCGAAGGGTATGTACGACTGCTCACCGCGCAGCAGCAGGCGCTGACCCAGAGCGCCGCAACGGACCTCGACTACAAGCTCGCGATGCACCTGACCGCGGTCGCTCGCGCGGCCAGCCAGGCCCGGGAGGACGTTTTTCGAGACCCGTCGCAGCAGCAGCGCTTCCTGACCGACAGCGCGCTGCTGCCGATGTTCGACGGCACCGCGCTGCTGGCCGCCGACGGCACCGTGCTCGCCAATGACCCGCCGATCGCCCGCACGCTGAACGTCGCCGACCGCGACTACTTCCAACGCGCGCGCGAGACCGGCCGACCGGCGATCTCCGCACCGCTGATGGCCCGCACCGTCGACCAGCCGGCGGTCGTGATGATCGCGCCGGTCAAGGCGGCGGACGGCCGCCTGCTCGGCATGGTCAGCGCCGGCCTGAACCTGCTGCGGCCCAACATCCTCGGTGACCTGAGCCACGCGAACGCCGGCCCGGGCGGCCACTACGTGATCGTCACGAGCGGCTCGTCCCCGCTGACCGTGATGCACCCGGACCGCGCCCGGCTGCTGAAGCCGCCGACGACAACGGCCAGCGCATCGCCGGAGGGTGATCCGACCACGCGCGATCTCGTCACGCGTGCGAGCGTCGCCAGCACCGGCTGGGAGCTGCGCGTCGTCGTGCCGGCGCACAGCGCCTATGCCCCGCTGGAGCACGCACGCCAGGCGCTGTGGCAGCAGCTGGTGATGCTGGGGCTGGCCTGCGGCCTTTTCGTCTGGCTCGCGACCGCCTGGATGATGCGGCCGATCGAGTCGCTGAGCGCCGCGATCGCGCGGCTGCGCCAGTCCCCGGACGAAGCGGTCAAGATCGACGTCGCGGCGAACGACGAGCGCGGCCAGCTGGCGCGCGAATTCGCGGCGTTGATGTCGGAGCTGCGCGATCAGCGCGTCGAGACGGCCGCGGTTCTGGACGCCTCGCCGCTGGGCCTGTTCCGCTGCGACAGCGAAGGACGGATGACCTACGCGAACGACGCGTACCTGGAGATGCACGGCCTCGCGCGCGAGGACATGGCAGACGGCTGGCTCGCGCTGCTGCGCGACGAGATCCGCGAGACGGTGCGCGCCGAATGGGCGCGCCTGGCGAAGGGCCGAGAGCCGGTGCAGGCAGTGCGCCGGCTGCATCGAGCCGACGGCAGCAAGGTGCTGATCTCGATGCGCAGCCGCCCGGTGATCGTCGACGGGCAGGTCGTCGGGCATGTCGGCACCGTCACCGACATCACCGAGCGCACCCGCGCCGAACGGGCGCTGGGCACGCTGACCGCGGTGTTCGATGCGACGACCGACTACGTCGTGCAGCTCGATGCGCAGGGCCGGCTGACCTACATGAACCCGGCGGCACGCCAGCGCACCGGCGTCGCGCCGGACGCGCCCATCGAGCATCTGACGATGGCCGACTTCACGCCGCCGCAGACGCTCGCGTGGCTGATGAACGAGATCGTGCCGGTGGTGCGCTCGCAGGGCATCTGGGTCGGCGAGTCGCAGGTCTGGGATGCGCAGCGCCGCGAGTTCCCGGTCAGCCACATGGTGATCGGGCACCGCGACAAGCACGGCAAGGTCGAGTACTACTCGGGCCTGATGCGCGACATCTCGGCGGCCAAGGCGGCCGAACAGGCGCTGCAGCTCAGCGAGGCGCGCCTGCGCACGGTGGCCGATGCGCTGCCGATGCGCGTGGCCTACATCGACGCCGGCGAGCGCTATCGGTTCAACAACCTGGCCTACGAGCGCGGCTTCGGCCTGACGCGCGAGCAGATCCAGGGGCGCACGGTGCGCGAGCTGCTGGGCGACGCGGCCTATGCGGCGGCCGAACCGCGCATACGTGCCGCACTCGGCGGCGAAACGATCACCTTCCAGAGCGAGATGACCCATCAGGACAGCTATGTCTGCTACGAGGCCAGCTACATCCCGCAGTTCGCGGCGGACGGCCTGCGCGTGGTCGGCTTCCATGCCGTGATCACCGACGTCACGCGCCAGAAGCTCGAAGAGAAGCGGCTGGTCAATCTCGCCCGGGTGGACCCGCTGACCGGCCTGGTCAACCGCAGCGGGTTCGAGCTGCGCCTGGCCGATGCGATGGCACGCAGCCGCAGCACCGGTTCGCTGATGGCGCTGATGTACCTGGACATCGACCGCTTCAAGCAGATCAACGACCGGCTCGGCCACAACGCCGGCGATGCGCTGCTGCGCGGCTTCGCGGGCCGGCTGTCGCAGACGCTGCGCTCCAGCGACACCGTCGCCCGGCTGGGCGGCGACGAGTTCACGGTGATCATGGAAGGCCTGCCGAAACCCGAGGTCGCCGCGACGGTCGCGGCGAAGATCGTCCAGGCGATGAGCGCGCCGTTCCCGTTCGAGCAGCAGACCCTGCAGGTCACGACCAGCATCGGGCTGGCGTTCTACCAGGGCGGCGCCGCAACGGCCGAGACGCTGATCAAGC
This sequence comes from Burkholderiaceae bacterium, assembly GCA_035280545.1. Taxonomy (GTDB): domain Bacteria; phylum Pseudomonadota; class Gammaproteobacteria; order Burkholderiales; family Burkholderiaceae_C; genus DATCSE01. Next base: position 16,095 of record DATEFR010000474.1, read on the forward strand.
AGGCCGACGAGATGCTGTACCAGGCGAAGGGCGCGGGCCGCAACAACGTGCAGATGGCGCTGCGGCTGGTCGAAGGCGGTCGGAGCTGATCGTCGGGCGACTCGGGTTCAGAGCATCGTCGTATAGTATTGCGTATACGAAATCCTGAATGCCCATGCTGCCCTGGCTTGCCGACGCCCCGTCCGACCTCATCGCCAGCGTGCGCGAGACCTCGCTCGCGAAGCTGGTCCGCGACGAGATCCTGGCGCTGATCCTGCGCGGCGAGATCGCGCCGGGCCAGCGCATCAACGAGCCCGACGTCGCGGCGCGCCTGGGCGTGTCGCGCGTGCCGGTGCGC
>DATEFR010000475.1:0-3912 GCA_035280545.1 Burkholderiaceae bacterium
AGCGGCCGACCGCTCAGAAGGTCGTGGCCGACCGCAAGGCTGCACAGGCAAGGCTGTAACGCACTCTCCTTTTGACACCTTGGGCCCCGGAATGGGGTGGGTCCGGCGTCAGCGATCGTCGCCGTCTCGGCCCTCGGATGCCGGCACCGCGGGGCGCACGATCTTCTGATGCCCGCTCAGCACCCAGGCCCGTTGGCTCGGAGCGAAACGTGGCGCCAGCAGCCCGTCGTTGATCTCGCGCGTGACCGCGAAACGATTGAAGGACGTCGCCGGCAGGAACAACCGCGCGTTGTCCGAGAACCCGTCGGAAGCCGTGTCGACATCGCCCTCCACAGCCGAGACGACACCGTCGCCGTTTCGATCGACCCGCTTCACCTCGGCCGCGTAGGCGTCGTACAAGCGCTGCGGGAACGGGACGCCGGGCTCGAAGGACCTGACCCGCTCGTAGACGTCCAGGTAGATCTCGTGCGCCAGGCCGCTCGGGATGAAGCGCATCCGGAATTCGCGCTGCGCATCGACGTCGCCGTCGAACCTGTCGGGATCGCGCGGTCCGCTTCCCATCAGCACCCCATTGGTGTTCGGGTTGTCGCCATACGTGACCGGGTTGTTCTTCACGCCAGAGGGACCTGAGCCCGGCAGGAGCGACGACAGTGCGCCGACGTTGCCGGCCTCGAAGCTGCCGGGCAGGCCACCGGTGAAGGGCAGCTCGTAGGTCGGATGGACCCAGTTCGTCGTGTAGTTGAATTCCCAATACGAATGGCAGTCGCTTTGCTGCAGGCAGTTGTAGGCGCCCATGCTCAGCTGAATCGGCACGACGTTGGTCTGGCGACTGGGAAACTGGTCGCTCGCGCTCGGCCAATGCGCCTCGTTCCCGTCCATCGTGAAGAACTGGCCCGGCACGTTGTGGCCGGTGCCCATGATTTTCAGCGCGGCGGCGTCCTCTGCCGAAATGGTGCCGAACGTCGGCTTGCCGGAAGCCGGCGCCATGCTCACCGGTGCGACCCGCAAGTCATGGATCATCCAGCCTTCGTACCAGCCGCTCTCGTTGTTGATGACGAAGAGTCCGGAGATGTCGGTGAAGATGTCGATGAAGGCCCGCACGTCACCCGGGTCGGTAGGCAGCCCGGGCTTGGGTTCCACCACGAGGCGCACGGCGCCTATCGTCGGCAGACCGCAGTCGAATCCGGTGGCGGTGAGCTGCACTTGATCGTTGACGCCCTGGAACTGCCGCGTGAACGGATTCGGTTCGAAGCCCTTGCTGTCCAGCAGGTAGTACTGAAACAGCTGGCTCGGCTGGTCGGCCTCGGCGTAGGCCTGGATCGGCAACGCCGAATGCGGCCGCTCGGCCAAGGCCTCGAGGCGGTCCACCAGTGCGTCGGGCAGATGCCTCACGTCCCCCCGATGCTCGACGGACTCACCGTCGGCCCGGGCATGCGGGTTCGGATGGCAAGGCGGCGGTGGTTGGTTCGATGCCTCGCGGGCCGCGACACTTCCCCATCCGCCGCCGCACACCAGGGCGAAGCACGCAGCTGCAACGCGGGTGCGAGGTGTAGCGTTCGATGACCGTGTGTGATTCATGAGGGTCTCCTGGCGGCGTTGATTCGACGGACAGCTGTCTCTGCGGACGCTGCGACCGTGTATTCCCGCGGAGAGTTGAGCGGTTCAGCAGGTCGCGATCCCGTGGGACCGGGCGCACAAGCGCTACAGCTTCGCGACAGCTTGACCGTTCGTGGGCCGTGTGGTGCGGCCTGATCGACCAGCGCCAGCGAACGCCGGTCGATAGCGATCGCTGACGCGAAGCGCCAGGTCCGGGAGCGCTCAGAAGTCGTAGGTCAGGCCTACCGAGAACGCCTTGGCGTTGTAGCCGCTGAAGGTGGCCCCGTCGCCGTCCTTGTTGCGGGTGACGATTCCGTGGCCGCTCACACCCAGCGCATAGTGCGCGAACTCACCGTTGCGCAAGTCCGAGTAGGCGGCGTACACCGCGACCTTCTTGTCCTCGAAGCGGTGTTTGTACCCCAGCGAGTATTGGTTCGCCGCGTTGTTCACGGCCTGACCCGAGCCGTCCACGCCGTTCATGTTCGGCGGAGCGCCGTTCGGATTCCCAGGCGTCTTGCCTGCGTGGGCCCAGGCAAGATTCAGGTCGTCGTTCGGCGTCAGTCTCTGTGTCACGGCCAGCCACGTCCCGTTGCGTGTGCGCTCGTCGAGCAGCGAGGTGATCGCATTGCGCTTCATCCGTTCGAAGATGAAGTTGACCGTCGTCGCCTCGGCAAGCGTGTACTGCACGCCGATCTTGTAGGCCGCCTCGTTCGCGATGCCGACCGAGCCGGGTGCGAGATCGTCGCCCGAGCGGTTCACGTGCTTGTGCAGCTCGTAGGCGGCCGTCGCGTAGATCGGCCCCATCTCGTAGGCGACGGAAGCGCTGTAGGCCGTCCCGAACGATCCGTCGTTGCAGCCGCTCGCCGAGTTCTGCGGCCCCACGCTGTTCCCACCCGTGCAGTCGGGCTCGCCCAGCGCGTACTGCAGCCCGTCGGTGCTCCGATTCTGTCCCGGAGAGACCAGGCCGCTGAAGCTCCAGCCGTTCCACCTCGGCGACTCGTACCAGATCGAATGCGGCGTGCGCAGATCGAACTCCGCTCGCGCGTCGCCGCCGGTGTTGCCCATGATGCTGTTGTAGTCGGCCACCGAATTGGCGAACGGGTCCAGCCTGGCTGTCGAAGCCTTGTAGGGCGTATCGGTCTTGCCCAGCTTGATGGCACCGAGCCTGGCACTCTGCAGCCCGATGTAGCTGTTGCGCGATCCGAGGCCCGACTTCTGCGCCGTGGCATCGGGCGCCTGGTCCGATGTGCCGGTCGTCGCGGCGTACATCACTTCGGTCTCGAACTGGAAGACCGCTTTCAGGTCGTCGCTGAGTTGCCGAAAGCCGCGCACGCCGAAGTACGAGAGGTTGCTCGAGACGTCGCTGACCCAGCCGTTGTTGCCCGTCGCGCCGACCGCATTCTTCAAGCCCGTCGTCTGATAGTCGGCCGACACGTCGGCGTGCCCGTACAGCGTGACTTCGCTGTTGTCGCCGATCTGGAATGTCAGTCCCTCGCCGGGCTTGAGTCGTACGCCGGAAGATGCCGACGCTTTCTCGTCCTTCGCTTGCGCCTGTGCCGGCGTCTGCTGCTGTTCTTGCTCCTGTTTCTGCTGCTTCGCGGCCATCGTGTTGATCTGCGCTTGCAGATCGGCGACTTGCTTTTGCAAGGCGTCGAGCTTCGCCTGTGTGTCCGCTGCTTGATCGGCACGCGCGCTTGCGCAAGCAGCGGCCAGCACCATCGAGCAGGCGAGTGCCATTGGATTGCGTGCGAACGGTGTCGCACCGAACGCGAGTCTGAGTCTCATGACGGGTCTCCAGTCTTTAGTTGAAAGGGCTTGCACGGCAGATTCACTGCGACGTGCGCTGCGCATTTCATGCCCCCAACTTCTCGAGCCCGCTTGATGGCGATCAAGAACTGCAAATAGCGCGTTTGGGACCGAAGTTTTAAGTCCTTCTTAATCGATGACGTGATAGCGGCCGCATGTGCGGTCGAAGCCGATTCGCGTCATCCGGCGCCGACCTCCAAGATCACCACGATGGTCAACGAACGATCTTGTCGACGTTCTGGGCGCGGTCCAGCCCCTTGGCTTCGGCGAAGCCCTTCACACCTCTGAAGATCGTCCCGTTCAGGTCGGCTTCGGCGAAGTCCGCTCCGGTGATGTCGGCGCCGGTCAGGTCCGCGCCCGCAAGCTTGGCGAGCGCAAAGCTGGCACCGCGTAAGTCGCTGCCCTTGAGGTTGCAGAAGTTCATCAACGATCGGCCGAAGTCGGCACCGGCAAGCGTTGCGCCCGCCAGGTTGGCTCCGGACAGGTCGGTCCGCATCTGCCCCATGCCCT
>DATEFR010000476.1:0-3108 GCA_035280545.1 Burkholderiaceae bacterium
TGCGAACCACGCCGGGTTCAGCGCACGATCGATCTCGGCCTGCCACACCATCAGGCTGCCGGTCAGGCCCAGCAGCACCAGCAGCAGGCCGGCGAGCAGCGCGACCCAGCGATGTGCCCAGACCAGCCACTGCCGCGGCGAGCGCAGGAACCCGAGCCAGGCGCGAGGCATCGTCAACCGCGCCCCCGCCATCAGAAGCTGCGCCGCCAGCTGACGGTCAACGTGCGGCCGCGGCCGGCGTAGTAATCCTCGTCGGTGCCGGAGTAGTTGGCCTGCGAGTAGTAGGTGATGTACTGCCGGTTGAACAGGTTCTCGATGCCCAGTCCCAGCTCGCCCCACCGCGGCGAGGTCCAACTGACGCTGGCGTCGGCCACCGTGTAGCCGCGGAAGTGTTCTTCGAGGCTGGTGCTGCCCGAGGTCTTGCCGATGTTCACGTCGCGCGACATCAGCTTGGTCGCCTGTGCACTCGCGCGCCAGCCCGGTGCGAACGCCCAGTGACTCGCCAGCACGAGCTTGTCGGGACCTTGCGAGCGTGCGCCCAGGTCCAGATCCAGCGGCTGGCCCGGCGCGCTCGCGGTGCGGCCGCGCGTGCGTGCGTAGACCGCGTTGAGCTTGACCTCGCGGCTGGGCCGCAGCTCGCCGCTGAACTCGAATCCGTGCACCGTGATCGGCACGCGCTGCACCGAGCCGATGCCGTTGCTGACGACGATCTGGCTGCCGAAATCGGAACGCGATTCGTAGACCGACGCGCTCAGGCTGCCGAACGCGCCGCGCCACGCGACGCCGACTTCGCGGTTGTCGGTGACGATGGGCTGCAGGTCCACGAGGGTGGCCACCGAACGCCCGGCCGTGTTGACCGCACGCAGGATCAAGCCGACGTCGGGCATCCCGAAGCCTTCGTTGTACGACGCGAACGCCGACCAGCCGCTGTTGCCGAAGCGCCAGACCGCGCCCAGGCTCTTGACCAGCTCGCTCGCCGTGCGCGTGCCGCCTTGCACCTCGCGGTTGCCGTAGAACGCCAGCGTGCGGTAGGTGTCGACCTCGAGCCGCGCGCTCTCGCGGCGCAGCCCGCCGCGCACGGTCAGCGGGCCGAGCTCGTATTCCAGTTGCGCGAACGGGGCCGTGCTCTGGAACTTCAGCGGTGGCACCCAGGTGCGGTCGGTCTGCGTCAGTCGCTGCGACGAGGTATCGCTCAGCCAGTCGAGCCCGGTGGTCAGTTCCAGCCCGTGCACCACGAAGTTCGGACGAACCCAGCTCGCGCGCAGCCCGGCCTTGTCGGCGACGATCTCGCTCTGGTCGACCAGCGTGCCGACCGGCGCGATCGATGCGTCCTGGAACGTCGTGATGACGCCGCCGGTGTAGCGCGCCGCGAAGTCCTGCTTGAAGAGCTGCACGAGCGCGCTGCCGCCGGCCAGGTCGGCATGGCTCCACTCCAGGCTCGCCGAGCGCACCTTGTTGCGCAGCGGGTCGCCTTGCGGGGTGCCGCGTTCGGACGTCGCCGGGATGCCGGCATCGCGGTCGCCATTGACGACCACCCACTCGTCGTGTCCCGCAACGTCGTAGGCGTTGACCATCAGCTGCAGGCGCTGCGGGCCGAAGTCGCGGCCGATCTTGAGATACGCGTCCTGCAGGCGATGCGCCGATTCGGTCGCGAGGTAGCGCCCGTCGCCGTCGACGCCCACGTCCTGCGTGCGCGTGCCCAGGTAGGCGACGACGTCGAAGTCGCTCTTGTGCTCGAGCAGATAGCCGGCTTTCCAGGCCGAGCTGTTGCCGTGGAACTGCGTGCTGTACTTCAGGTCGACGGTCTGCCGCGTGCCGGCTTCGGTCGCCTTGCGCGTGATCGTGTTGATGATGCCGCCGGTGGCGCCCATGCCTTGCACGGCCGAGGCGCCGCTGACCACCTCGATGCGCTCGATCAGCAGCGGGTCGGCGAAGTAGCCTTCACGGCCGCCGTAGCGCAACGGGTTGGTCTGCGGAATGCCGTCGAGCAGCAGCAGCGCGTTGCGCCCGCGCAGGTTCTCGCCGAAGTTCGACATCTTCTGGCGCGACGGCGCATAACCGGGCACCTGGGCTGCCAGCAGCGCGCCCGGGTCCTCGGAGACGAGCAGCTGGTCCTGCACGTCCTGGCGCGTGATCACGCTGATCGCGCCGGGGATTTTCTCGACCGCCTTGGCGCCGCGCGTCGCGGTGACGACGACCGCGTCCAGCCTTTGCGTGGTGTCCGCGGCGGCGACGGTCTGTGCCCACAGCGGAGAGGCCAGGCTGGCCAGCAGTGCGGCGGCCAGAGTCTGCGGCTGCGGCATCGTCGGGATCGGGAGGGCGTTGTTCTTCATTCTTCTGTGGCCGCTCGTGCGCGCCGCGGCCACGGCGGAGCGCTGGCGCGAGAGGCCTTTGGGTGGGGGGAAACGTGGGCCCGTCCGTCGGGTCGGCCGATGGACGGTTGCGCAGAACGATCGAGGCGCTAGCGGCGGGCGCTGCGTGCGGGCGTGCTCAGGGCAGCGGAAGAGGGCAGGTTCGGCGGGATTGGATTCGGAGACGATTTGACCATCACGCCATATTAATGCGAATGGTTCTTATTTGCAACGGATCGCCCGCCAGCGAATGCTGCCTATCATCGAGCGATCCCATTGGAGACAACATGAGCGACGAGACGATACGCTTCGACGACGGTGCCAGCTACGACCTCATGATGGGTCGCTGGAGCGTGCTCGTCGGCGAGCGCTTTCTCGACTGGATTCGCGTGCCGGAAGGGGCGCGCTGGCTTGATGTCGGCTGCGGCAACGGCGCCTTCACCGAGCGGGTGGTGGCACGCTGCCTGCCGTCGCATGTGCAGGCTTTCGATCCGTCGCCGGGCCAGTTGGCCTATGCGCGCAATCGCCTGGCTGCCGATGCGCCCGTGACCTGGGCCGAGGGCGACGCGATGCGGCTGCCGGTCGCCGATGCGGCCGCCGACGTGGCCGTGATGGCGCTCGTGCTGTTCTTCGTTCCCGAGCCCGCCGTCGGCGTGGCCGAGATGTGCCGCGCGGTACGCGCCGGCGGTGTCGTCGCGGCTTATCACTGGGACATCCTGGGCGGCGGCTTTCCGCTGGCCGACATCGGCGCCGAGAT
>DATEFR010000477.1:0-9595 GCA_035280545.1 Burkholderiaceae bacterium
CAACTGCGGGGCGATCTCGCCGCACCTGATGGAAAGCGAGATCTTCGGCCACGAGAAGGGCAGCTTCACGGGAGCGGAGCGGCAGCACCAGGGGTTCTTCGAGCGAGCCAGCGGCGGCACGCTGTTCCTGGACGAGATCACCGAGATGCCGCTGGACCTGCAGGTCAAGCTGCTGCGGGTGCTGGAGACGGGCACGTTCATGCGGGTGGGCTCGTCGCAGGTGATCGAGACCGATGTGCGGCTGGTGGCGGCGACCAACCGCGACCCGCTGAAGGCGGTGGCGGCGGGCAAGCTGCGCGAGGATCTGCTGTACCGGCTCAACGTCTTCCCGATCCACATGCCGGCCTTGCGCGAGCGGCGCGACGACATCGTGCCGATCGCGACGCATTTCCTAGTCGAGATCTCGCGCCGTGAAGGGCAGCTCAAGCGCTTCTCCGCCGAAGCCCTGGCGCAGCTCGCCGCCCACCACTGGCCGGGCAACGTGCGCGAGTTGCGCAACATCGTGCAGCGCGCGTACGTGATGGCAGGCGGCAGCAGCGTCGTCGACGGCTGCCTGCCCGAGGTCGGGACGGCGTCGCCGTCAACGCCGCACGCGCCGTCCGGCCGCGATGTGACCCTGCTGCGACTCGAGATCGGCGCGAAGCTGGTCGACATCGAGCGCCAGGTCATGCTCGCCACGCTGGCGCACTACGGAAATCACAAGGAGCGCACCGCCGCGGCGCTGGGCGTGAGCCTGAAGACGCTGTACAACCGCCTCAAAGGCTACGAGACGATGGCGATCACCGCGGCGGCAGGTGCGTCGTCTGCGGCGAACAGCGCCGGCGATACTCGACCGCCGGCACCTTGAGCATCTGCCGGTACTTCGTGACGGTGCGGCGCGCGATGCGCAGCCCCTGGCGGGCGAGCCGCTGCGCGATCTCGACGTCCGACATCGGATGCGCCGGATCTTCGGACGCGAGCAGCTCGCCGATCACACCGCGGATCGCGGTGCCGGTCGACGCGCCGCCGCTGGCCGTGGGCATCGCGCGCGAGAAGAAATACTTGAGCTCGAACACGCCGACCGGCGTGGCCATGAACTTGTTGTTGGTGACGCGGCACACCGTCGACTCGTGCAGGCCGAGCTCGTCGGCCACCGCGCGCAGGCCCAGCGGCTTCATCGCGAACGGGCCGAACTCGAGGAAGCGGCTCTGGTGCGCGACGATCGCCTGCGCGACCGCGAGGATGGTCGAAAAGCGCTGCTCCACGTTGCGCACCGCCCAGCGCGCCTCCTGCAGATGCGCTGCGAGCTCGCCGTGGCGTGCATCGCGGTGTTGCCGGAACAGCTCAGCATAGGTGCGGTTCAGCTGCACCTTGGGCACCAGCGCCGCGTTCAGCCTGACCGTCCAGCGACCGCGAACGCGGCGCACGATGACGTCGGGGTTGATGTGCAGTGCCGTGGACTTGCCGAAGCGCCAGCCCGGATGCGGATCGAGGTGGCGGATCGCGGCGCAGGCCGTCTCGACCTCCAGCGGCGAGCGGCCCAGCGCGCGCGCGATCGCGACCACGTCGTGCTGTGCGAGACGCGTCAGCTGCTCGGCGACGATGCGCTGCGCGAGCTCGCATTCGCCAGCGTCGGCGACGCCGCCGTCCGCGACACCGCCGGACAAGCCGCTGCGGTGGCGCAGCTGCAGCAGCAGGCACTCCGCAATGTCGCGCGCGCCGACGCCGGCCGGGTCGAAGGCCTGCACGAGCTTCAACGCCGTGGCCAGCTCCGTGGCGTCCGGAGGCGGGGCCAGCGGCAGCAGTGCCGCGACCTCGTCCAGGCTCTGGCGCAGATAGCCATCGTCGTCCAGCGATTCGATCACGACGTAGACCAGCGCGCGATCGCGCTCGCTCAACGCGAGCACGTTGGCTTGGCCGTGCAGATGCGCACGCAGCTCGACGGTGGCCGGCATCGCCTCCAGCGCACCCAAGCCGTCGCTGGCCCGGCTTCGATCGTGGGCCGATGGGTGCTGCCACACCGGCAGGTCCGGCGGTATGTCCCATCCGGCTTCGAGTGCCGCATCGGGGCCCGTCGCCGGATCGCCGTCAGGGCCGAGGTCCGAACCCGCGTCGAGCGCGTTGCCGGCGATGCTGGCTGTGGTGATCGCCAGCGGCGACTCGCTGGCGGACTCCGCCCCGGGCTCGCTCTCGTCGACTTCGAGAAACGGGTTGGTGCCCGACATGCCGCGCAGCTCCTGCAGGTATTCGAGCGACGAGAGCCTCAGCATGCGCACTGCGTGCTGCAGCCGCGGGGTCAGGGTCTGGGTCTGGTTCTGGCGAGCTTCCAGCTTGAACGCAGTCGCGGCGAGGTTGTTCATGAGGAGATCCCCGCAATGACCATGCCGATGCGCCGACAGGGGTACCGCGCACGCGGCGCGAGCCGGCGCGAAACGCGATGTTGGGAGCGAGGCACGGCCGCTGCCGGCACGTTCGCTTCAGAAGCGTGCGGCGCGCGACGATGTGTCGGTGTGTATCGTGTTCGCCGAGGTGCGAGTTTGCGGGACCGGGCGCTTGCAGCGGAATGATTTGCCGAAATTCGTGCCGGCGCGACGAGCTCAGGCCTTCGGTTTGGAGGCGCCGATCGCGTCGGTCCAGATCGCGATTTCGGCCGCGCTCATGCGACCGTGCGGGGCCAGGCGCGCGTCGAGCTGGCCGCGGTGGCGGATGTCGTCGAGAAACTGCTCGCGCGACAGCAGGGTGCCGGCGCACAGGCGCGTGTCGGGTGCCGGCGTGTGCGTCTCGCGCTGCAGCCGGTCGGTCAGCGTGTCCATCAGCCATGCCGGCACGCTGTCGCGCTCGGCCGGGTAGATGAAGCCGAACAGCGTCAGGTGCGCGAGCAGCACGCGCCAGTGCGGGTCGAAGCGGCGCAGCAGGCGCTGCCAGTCCATCGTCGCGGCCTGATAGCGCACCAGGTGCGCGACGTCGCCGCCGTCGTAGCGCTCGCGCTCCATCACGAACGCCTTCGATGCGATGGTTTCCTCGACCGGGGCGACCGCGGCCGGCAGGCCCAGCACTTCGGCGCCCACCGCATGCTGGAACCACTCGTCGTCGACTTCGGCGAGGCCGTTGCCCGCGCCGAAGATGATGTCGACCACCGCCGACCCGCCGAGATGGACTTTCGCGAGCCAATGCGGATAGGTCATCTCGGCCCGATAGCCGGCGGCTCGCAGCACGCGTTTGAGTTGCTCGTAGTCGCTGCGACGGATGAACAGGTCGAGGTCGTTCGTGACGCGCGCGATGCCGGTGTAACAGCTGTAGGCATATCCGCCGCCGATCAGCACCGGGACACCCGAGGCGCCCAGGCAGTCCAGCACCGCGCGGTAGCTGCGCGCCGCGTCGCTCTCGGCGGCGTCGCCGTTGCTCGAGGAAGACGGGTTGGACATGAGGGAAATCTGTTCATCGAAGGTCCCGACGCTCGATATGGGCAAGCCGGATGCCACATGCTGGCGTATCCACGGCGACGGAGCACACGAATGGCATCTTCCAGACCCCTGCGCATGGCCGCTGTCGGCGACCTGCACGGCACGCAGCATTCGGGTGCCGAGTTGCGCCACCTGTTCGCACAGGCGGCCGAGGCCGCCGATGCCTTGCTGCTGTGCGGCGATCTGACCGACTACGGCCTGCCCGAGGAAGCCCATGTGCTGGCCGAGGCGCTGGCGACGATCCGCATTCCGATCGTCGGCGTGCTCGGCAACCACGACTACGAGTCCGGCAAGCAGGACGAGGTGCGCCGCCTGCTGGTTGCAGCGGGTGCGCAGATCCTCGACGGCGAGGCCTGCGAGGTGCACGGCGTCGGCATCGCCGGGGCCAAGGGCTTTGCCGGCGGCTTCGGGCGGGGCGCGCTGGGACCGTGGGGCGAGGAGGCGATCAAGCTGTTCGTCGCCGAGGCGGTCAAGGAGGCGCACAAGCTCGAGTCGGCCGTTGCGAAGCTGCGAACGCGCGAGCGCATCGTGCTGCTGCACTACGCGCCGATCAACCAGACGATACAAGGCGAGCCCCCGGAGATCTCGCCGTTCCTCGGCAGCAGCCGCCTCGAGGAGCCGTTGATCCGCTACCCGGTCACCGCGGTCTTCCACGGCCACGCGCACCGCGGCGCGCTGGAGGGGCGCACCGTCAACGGCACGCCGGTCTACAACGTCGCGAAGCCGCTGTTGCTGCGCTCGTTCCCCGACAAGCCGGCGTTTCGCGTGCTCGAGATGACGCCGGCGTAGTGTCCGCAGAAGTTCACGCGGCCATGCGCTCGCAGTCCTCCGCGCAGCCGCGGCAGGCCCGGGCGCACGCCTGGCAATGGGCCATCGTCGCGTGCTTCGCGCATTCTTCGCCGCAGGCCTTGCAGACCTGGGCGCACAGCCGGCACAGCGCTTTCGCGAACTCGCTGCCGCGCGCCATGACGCCTGCCGCCGTCCGGCAGATCGCGGCGCAGTCCATGTCGAGCGCGATGCAACGTGTCAGCGCCTTGACGTCCTGTTCATGCAGGCAGGCGGCTGCGCAGTGATCGCAGGCGTCGGCGCAAACGTTGCACGCGTCGATGCAGGCTTGGTAGGTCTGGGATGCCATGTCGCTCTCCTGGGTCGATCAAAACAGCGTCGCGGCAATTCATGTTCCCACCTGCCGGTTGAGCGGGAGCAGGGCGGGTCCTAGAATCCGCTCGCGATGACCTTCACCCGCGCCCTGACCAGGCAGCTGTGCCGCATGCTGGCGGGCGTGCTGCTGTTCGCGCAATTCGCGGTGGCGGGGTATGCCTGCCCGGGGCTGTCGGGCATGCGGGCGATGGCGTCGGGGGTGATGGCGGAGGGCGCGGAGATGGCGGAGGCGAAGTCCACCGCGATGAGTCCCGGCTGCGACCAGATCGACCCCGGCGCGGCCAATCTCTGCGCCGAGCATTGCCGCTATGGCCATCAAAGTGCCGACACGGCGCCGGCTTCGTTGCCGATCGCACCGGTGCCGGCGCTGCTGTATCTGCTGCCTCTGGAGCCCGTCTCGTTGCCGGGCCATGCGCGGGCACGTCCTGCGCCCGATCCCGTGCTCGCGGTGCCGCCGCCACCGCACGCGATCCTGCACTGCGTCTATCGCATCTGATCTCCCGACGACACGCGCACTGAGCGCCTGACGGCGCTCGCCCGTCGTTCGTTCGTCTGGAGATCCATCGTGACTCATCCCTCGGGCCCGCGCATCGCCGCGGCCATGCTGTTCGGGCTCTGCGCGCTGCAGGCAGCGTCCGCCCCGTTGACGCTGGACGATGCGCTGCGCATCGCACAGCAGCGCTCGCAGCGGCTGGCTGCGCAGGACGCGTCGGCCGCGGCCGCGCGCGAGATGGCCGTCGCCGCCGGCCAGCGCCCCGATCCCGTGCTGAAGGCCGGCATCGACAACCTGCCGGTCAACGGCTCGGACCGTTTCAGCCTCACCCGCGACTCCATGACGATGCGCTCGGTCGGCATCTCGCAGGAGCTCACGCGCGAGGGCAAGCTCAAGGCACGCGCAGCACGCTTCGAACGCGAGGCCGAGGTCGCCGAGGCCGGTCGCGAGCTGGCCCTGGCGAACCTGCAGCGCGACACCGCGATGGCCTGGCTGGAGCGCCACTACCAGGAGCGCATGCGCGAGGTGCTGATCGCCCAGCGCGACGAGGCCAGGCTGCAGATCGAAGCTGCCGACGCGGCCTACCGCGGCGGTCGCGGATCGCAGGCCGACGTGTTCGCGGCGCGCTCGGCCGTCGCGCAGATCGAGGACCGCATGGCGCAGACCGAACGGCAGGTCGCGACCGCCAGCACGCTGCTGGCGCGTTGGGTGGGGCCGGCCGCTGCCGAAGCGCTCGGTGCCCCGCCGGCGCTGGACGCAGTCCGCCTGCGCCCCGAGGAGCTCGAGACGCAGCTGGCCCATCACCCCCAGATCGCGCTGATGTTCAAGCAGGAAGCGATGGCGCAGGCCGAGGCCGACGTGGCGCGCAGCGCCAGGCAAACGGACATGAGCGTCGAGCTGACCGTCAGCCAGCGCGGTCCGGCGTATTCCAACATGGTCTCGGTCAATGTCTCGATCCCGCTGCCATGGGACCCGCAGAACCGTCAGAACCGTGAGCTTGCCGCCAAGCTGGCCAGCGTCGAGCAGATGCGTGCCCAGCGCGAAGAAGAGACGCGCATGCACGCGGCCGAAGCGCTGGCAATGCTGCAGACGTGGCGCGGCGATCGCGAGCGGCTGATCGGCTACGACAGCTCGCTGCTGCCGCTGGCGACCGAGCGCACACGGGCCGCGATGGCCGGGTACCGCGCCGGTACCGGACCCTTAAGCGCCGTGCTGGAAGCGCGGCGCGGCGAGATCGACACGCGCCTGGAGCGCCTGCGCCTGGAGATGGAGGCCGCACGCCTGTGGGCGCAGCTCAACTACCTCGTTCCGGCCGGACATGGCACGACGGAGGTCCATCCATGAAACTCAAACCCCTGCTCATCGGCCTGCTCGCCGCCGGCCTGCTCGGTGCTGCCGGGTACGGCCTCTATGCAACCGGCATGCGACGCGGCATGGGCATGGCCCCGCCATCCGCAGCTGCAGCCGGCAGCAGCCCCGCATCGGCCGCCGTGGCGAGCCTGCCCTTGCCGCAAGGCATTGCCGAAGGCGAGGACGCGACGCGCCGGCACATTGCGGCCGGCATCAAGGCCGGCGATGTCGACCCGGCAACCGGCAGGAAGGTTCTGTACTACCACGACCCGATGGTGCCGGGGAGCCAGTTCGACAAGCCGGCCAAGTCGCCGTTCATGGACATGATGCTGGTGCCGGTCTATGCCGACCGCGACAGCGATGCCGGCAAGGTGACCGTCAGCCCGCGCATCCAGCAGAGCCTGGGCGTGCGCACCGCCGCGGTCACCGAAGGCATGCTGTCGCCACGGGTGGCCGCCATCGGCAGCGTGGCCTTCAACGAACGCGACCAGGCCATCGTGCAGGCGCGTGCGACCGGCTACGTCGAACGCCTCCACGTTCGGGCGACGCTGGATCGTGTCGCGAAAGGGCAAGCGCTGGTCGACCTGTACGTCCCGGACTGGATCGCGGCGCAGGAAGAGTTCCTGTCGGTGCGGCGCATGCAGGGCACCGATCTCGCGGTCCTGGTCGACGGCGCGCGCCAGCGCATGCGCCAGGTCGGCATGACCGACGACCAGATTCGCCTCGTCGAGCGCACCGGCAAGAGCCAGCCGCGCATCACGCTCGCCGCGCCGATCGCCGGTGTCGTGGTCGAGCTGATGGTGCGCGAGGGCATGGCCGTGATGCCCGGTGCGACGCTGTTCCGCATCAACGGCCTGAGCACTGTCTGGGCCCATGCCGAGGTGCCCGAGAGCCAGTCGGCGCTGCTGCGCCCCGGTGCCCCGGTGCAAGCCCGCAGCGCGGCGGCGCCCGGCGTGCTGATCGACGGCAAGGTGCAGGCGATCCTGCCCGAGGTGAACGTGGCGACGCGCACGCTGAAGGCGCGCATCGAACTGGCCAATCCGGGCGGCCGGTTGGTGCCCGGCATGTCCGTGCAGATGCAGTTTGCGGACCTGCGCACCGAGAAGGCGCTGCTCGTGCCCACCGAGGCGGTGATCCAGACCGGCCGGCGCACGCTGGTGATGCTGGCCGAAGAGAACGGGCGCTTCCGCCCGGTCGACGTCGAGGCCGGCATCGAGAGCGGCGGGCAGACCGAGATCAGGCGCGGGCTGCGGGCGGGCCAGCGGGTGGTCGTGTCCGCGCAGTTCCTGATCGACTCCGAAGCCAGCCTGCGCGGCGTCGAGGCGCGTCTGAACGAGGCACACGCGCCCGGGAGCACGCGATGATCGCCAAAGTCATCCGCTGGTCCATCGCGAACCGCTTCCTGGTGCTGCTGGCCACGCTGATCGTCAGCGCCTGGGGCGTGCACTCGTTGCTGCGCACCCCGCTCGATGCGCTGCCCGACCTGTCGGACGTGCAGGTGATCATCCGCACCACCTACCCGGGGCAGGCGCCGCGCATCGTCGAGAACCAGATCACCTATCCGCTGACGACGACGATGCTGTCGGTGCCCGGCGCGAAGACGGTGCGTGGTTATTCGTTCTTCGGCGACTCGTTCGTCTATGTGTTGTTCGAGGACGGTACGGATCTCTACTGGGCACGCTCGCGCGTGCTCGAGTACCTGAACCAGGTGCAGTCGCGCCTGCCGCCGACGGCGAAGGCGTCGCTCGGGCCGGACGCGACCGGGGTCGGCTGGATCTACCAGTATTCGCTGGTCGATCGCCGCGGCACGCAGGACGCCGGACAGCTGCGCGCGCTGCAGGACTGGTTCCTGAAGTACGAGCTGAAGACCGTGCCCAACGTCGCCGAAGTGGCATCGGTCGGCGGCATGGTGCGCCAATACCAGGTCGTGCTCGACCCCGACAAGCTCGCGGCCTACAAGATCCCGCACACCAGCGTCGTCGCGGCGATCCAGAAGGCGAACCAGGAGGCCGGCGGGTCGGTGCTCGAACTCGGCGAGGCCGAGTACATGGTGCGCGTGTCGGGTTACCTGCAGAGCCTGGCCGACTTCCGCAAGGTGCCCTTGACGACGACCGATGCTGGCGTGTCGGTGCGGCTGGGCGATGTCGCGCGCATCCAGATGGGACCCGAGATGCGCCGCGGCATCGGCGAGCTCGACGGCGAAGGCGAGGCGGCGGGCGGCGTGATCGTGATGCGCTCGGGCAAGAACGCGCTGGAGACCATCGCAGCGGTGAAGGACAAGCTCAAGACGCTGCAGGCCGGTCTTCCGAACGGGGTCGAGATCGTGCCGGTCTACGACCGCTCCAGCCTGATCGAACGCGCGGTCGAGAACCTGGCGCACAAGCTGGGCGAGGAATTCATCGTCGTCGCGCTCGTGTGCTTCGTCTTCCTGTTCCGCCTGCGCTCGGCCTTCGTCGCGATCGTCTCGCTGCCGCTGGGCATCCTGGCGGCGTTCATCGTGATGCGCTACCAGGGCGTCAACGCCAACATCATGTCGCTGGGCGGCATCGCGATCGCGATCGGTGCGATGGTCGATGCGGCGGTCGTGATGATCGAGAACGCGCACAAGCACCTCGAGCAGTGGAGCCGCGAACATCCGGGCCAGACCCTGCGCGGCGACGCGCACTGGCGCGTGATCGCCGAGTCGGCTGCCGAGGTCGGCCCGGCGCTGTTCTTCTCGCTGCTGATCATCACGCTCAGCTTCATCCCGGTGTTCACGCTGGAGGCGCAGGAAGGGCGGCTGTTCGCGCCGCTCGCGTTCACCAAGACCTACGCGATGGCGGCGGCGGCCGGCCTGGCCGTGACGCTGATTCCGGTGCTGATGGGGTATCTCATTCGCGGCCGGATCCCCGCTGAAAAGACCCATCCGCTGAACCGCTTGCTGATCGCGGCCTACCAGCCGCTGCTGGACGTCGTGCTGCGCCGGCCGAAGCTGACGCTGGCGGGCGCGGCGGTCGTGCTCGCGCTGAGCCTGTGGCCGCTGCAGCACATCGGCGGCGAGTTCATGCCGCGTCTGGACGAAGGCGATCTGCTGTACATGCCATCGGCACTGCCCGGTCTCTCCGCCGGCAAGGCCGCCGAGTTGCTGCAGCAGACCGACCGGTTGATC
>DATEFR010000478.1:0-4900 GCA_035280545.1 Burkholderiaceae bacterium
GGTAGTCCAGGCACTCGACGACCGCCTCGGCGCTGCGCTCGCGCAGCAGCAGCCCTTCGAGGCCATGACGCCGCATGAAGGCACCGAGGTCGCCGGCATCGGCGCAGATGAAGAAGCGGCCGTGGTTCAGCAGCGCATACAACGCGCCCGACTGCGAGGCGTCGCGGTACGGCAGCAGGAACACGGCATCGTCGGCGAGCAGGCGCAGCAGTTCCGCCTCGCCCAGGTAGCCGTCGTGCACGGCAACGCCGAGCGCCGCCAGCTCGTCGCGCAACCCCTGCAGCCCGACGTCCCACGCACCCTGGACCCGCAGCGCGAGGCCGCGCTGCCGGATCGCCGCCGAGCGCGCGAGCTCGGCGAACAGCTCGACGCCCTTGTATGGCTTGACCGTGCTCCAGAACACCAGCGCGCGCGGCGCCGGCGCGCGCTCGTCATAGTCGACGATGCCGCACTGCGGCGTGGCCGGCAGCAGCCCGTGCGGCAACACGCTGGACTTCGCGCGAAACCCTTCGCCGTAGCGGCGCATGAAGTCGTCGCGCGTCGCCTCGCTGACGAACACCAAGGCCCGCGCGAGCGCCGCGAGCCGCTCGGTCGGCCGGTGCCGCGGCCCGTCGAAACCGTGCGGCACGGCGTTGTGCACCGTGTAGACGAACTTGCGCCGCAGCAGCGCCATCACGATCCACTCGGCCGGCCAGAAGCCGCTGAACTGCAGGTTCACGACCGCATAGCGGCGCGCGTGGCGCAGCAGCGCGGCCAGCAGCAGCAGGTAGGCCAGCGCGCCGCGCCGGCGCGGCGCCACGCTGCTCGAGATCGCGCGCGCCCGGACCGTGACGCCCGGCAGCGCGGCCAGCGCGGCCAGCAGCTCGCCGTTGTAGCGTGTCGTCGAGCCGTAGAAGTCCACGCGATCGCCGCGTGCGGCCAGTGCCCGCACGAGCTGGTGGTCGTAGGGCAGGACGAACGAGCCCGGGTCGACGATCGCGAGGTTCAATGCGCGAACCAGAAGCGCCGGTCCAGCCGGTAGCTCGGCGTCTTGCAGTCGCGCTCGCCGAGATCGCGCGCCGGGTTGCCGCCGACGATGCGAAACGGCGGCACGTCCTTCGTGACCACCGAACCCGCCATCACGACCGATCCTTCGCCGAGGTGCACGCCGGGCATGATCATCGCGCCGGCGAACACGACCGCGTAGTCGTCGATGCGCACCGGCTGGCCCTTGGTCGCGAAGGTCGCGTCGTGCACGTCGTGGCCCATCGTGTAGAGGCGCGCATCGTGCGCGATCGACACCTGCCGGCCTATCGTGATGCCGGCGCGGTTGTCGAGGTAGACGCCGCGGTTGACGATGCTGCCGTCGCCTATCGTCAGCCGGCCCACATGGAAGAAGCGCACGCCGCCTTGCAGCGTCGCGCTGCGCGCGATCTCGTAGCGGCAGGCGCGGTACAGCAGCGGCCGCAGCGCGAACGGCAGCAGCCGGTGCAGTGCGTTGACCGCCGCGAGCCCGATGAAGTAGATCTGGTCCTGCGCGTGTGACGGGCGTGCGGCGCGCATGTCGCGTGGTCGGGCCCGCGGCGATCCGTCAGGCCGCCGCCGAGGTGTGGATGCTGCGCCCGATGCCGAAGTACTCGATGCCCACGTCGCGCATCGTCGCCGGCTCGAACAGGTTGCGTCCGTCGAAGATCACCGGCTGCTTCAGCGCGGCCTTGATCGCGTCGAAGTCGGGGCTGCGGAACGTCTTCCACTCGGTGACGATGACCAGCGCATCGGCACCCTGCACGGTTTCCATCGGCGAGTTCGCGAAGCGCACGTGGGTGTAGGCGTCGGGCAGCTCGGCGAGGTCGGCCTCGAGGCAGCGCCGCGCCTCGTCCATCGCGACCGGGTCGTAGACCTGGACCCGCGCGCCGCGCTCGAGCAGCGTCTTGATGATCGTGCGGCTGGGCGCCTCGCGCATGTCATCGGTGTTGGGCTTGAACGCGAGGCCCCAGATCGCGAACGTGCGGCCGGCGAGGTCGGTGCCGAAGCGGGCGGCGATCTTGTCGGTGAGGATGCGCTTCTGCGCGTCGTTGACATCCTCGACCGCGGTCAGCACGCGCAGCGGCAGGCCGTTCTCGCTGGCGGTGCGGGTCAGCGCCTGCACGTCCTTCGGGAAGCAAGAGCCGCCGTAGCCGGTGCCGGCGTAGAGGAAGCCGTAGCCGATGCGCGGATCGGAGCCTATGCCCTGGCGCACCGCCTCGATGTCGGCGCCGACGCGGTCCGCGAGGTTCGCGAGCTCGTTCATGAACGAGATGCGCGTCGCGAGCATCGCGTTGGCCGCGTACTTCGTGAACTCGGCCGAGCGTACGTCCATCACCAGCGTGCGCTCGTGGTGGCGGTTGAACGGCGCGTACAGGCGCCGCATCAGATCGAGGCCGCGGCGGCCGGCGTCGGTCGTCGCGTCGGCGCCGAGCACGATGCGGTCGGGGCGCATGAAGTCCTCGAGCGCGGCGCCTTCCTTCAGGAACTCGGGGTTCGAGACGACCGAGTAGGCCGGGCGTTTGCCGGCGTCGAACTGGCGCTTGTCCAGCTCCTCGGCGATCGCGGCGCTGACCTTGTCGGCGGTGCCGACCGGCACGGTCGATTTGTCGACGATCACCTTGAAGCCGGTCATGTGCTTGCCGATGCTGCGCGCGGCATCGAGCACGTAGCGCAGGTCGGCCGAGCCGTCCTCGTCGGGGGGGGTACCGACCGCGATGAACAGGATGTCGCCGTGGGCCACCGCCGCCGCCACGTCGGTGGAGAAGCTGATGCGCCCATCGGCGCGGCTGCGCGCGATCAGCTCGGCCAGGCCGGGCTCGTGGATCGGCACGCCGCCGGCGTTGAGGAGGTCGACCTTGCGATGGTCGAGGTCGAGACAGAAGACCTTGTTGCCGAGCTCGGCGAGACAGGCGCCGGTCACCAAACCGACATATCCGGAACCGATGAGGGTGATGTTCATGCGCAAGAGGGGCTGTCGACGACACGCCCCGAAGTTGGCGGACCCCGAAGACTACGCAACTCTGGTGCCAAGGGTTCACGGATTCTATCGAACGAGGTCTCGCGTTCGCCCCGCGGTCGCGGGGTGGCGGGGCCCTCGGGGGCCACCCCTTAGAATTTCGCGCCACACCAGGAAAAACCTCTCATGAGCGACGAGATCTCGCCGACCGCCAATACCAACCAGCTGATCGCGGAACGCCGCGAGAAACTCGCCGCGATTCGCGCACAGGGCGTTGCATTTCCGAACGATTTCAAACCAAAGCATCGTGCCGCGGAGTTGCTGCGGCTGCACGGTGACGAGCCGAACGCCGAGCTCGAACCGAAAGCGATCAAGGTCTCGGTCGCCGGGCGGTTGATGCTCAAGCGCGTGATGGGCAAGGCGAGCTTCGGGACCTTGCAGGACGCCTCGGGTCGCATCCAGCTCTTCGTCACGAAGGACACGCTGGGCGACGCGGCCTACGACGCGTTCAAGCGCACCGACCTCGGCGACATCCTCGGCGCCGAAGGCCTGCTGTTCAAGACCAAGACCGACGAGCTCTCGGTCCGCGTCACGAGCCTGCGCCTGCTGACCAAGAGCCTGCGCCCGCTGCCCGACAAGTTCCACGGCATGGCCGACCAGGAGCAGAAGTACCGCCAGCGCTACGTCGACCTGATCACCGACGAAACCGCGCGCGAGTGCTTCGCGTCGCGCAGCAAGGCGATCAGCTCGATCCGCCAGCACATGGTCGAGCACGGCTTCCTCGAGGTCGAGACGCCGATGCTGCACCCGATCCCCGGCGGCGCGAACGCGAAGCCGTTCGTCACGCACCACAACGCGCTCGACCAGGAGATGTTCCTGCGCATCGCGCCGGAGCTGTACCTGAAGCGGCTGATCGTCGGCGGCTTCGAGCGCGTGTTCGAGATCAACCGCAACTTCCGCAACGAAGGCATCTCGGTTCGGCACAACCCCGAATTCACGATGATGGAGTTCTACGCGGCGTACTGGAACCACCACGACCTGATGGACTTCACCGAAGGCGTGCTGCGCCATGCGGCGCGGGTGGCGACCGGCTCGGCCGCCATCACCTATGCGGGCAAGCCGGTCGCGCTGGACCAGCCGTTCGCGCGGCTGACGATCCGCGATTCGCTGGTGAAGCACGCCGGCCTGAGCGAGGCCGAAGCGGGCGACGCTGCGGTGCTGCACGCAAAGCTCAAGGCGCTGGGCGAAGAGCCGCCCGCGCACTGGACGCTGCCCGAGCTGCAGTTCGGCCTGTTCGAGGCCGCGGTCGAGGAGCAGCTGTGGCAGCCGACCTTCATCATCGACTACCCGGTCGAGGTCTCGCCGCTGGCGCGCGCATCCGACACCAACCCCTCGATCACCGAACGCTTCGAGCTCTTCATCACCGGCCGCGAGTTCGCGAACGGCTTCTCCGAGCTGAACGATGCCGAGGACCAGGCCGCGCGCTTCCAGGCCCAGGCGAACGCGAAGGAAGCGGGCGACGAGGAGGCGATGTACTACGACGCCGACTTCATCCGCGCGCTCGAGTACGGCATGCCGCCGACCGGCGGCTGCGGCATCGGCATCGACTGGCTGATCATGCTGATCACCGACTCGCCGAGCATTCGCGACGTGATCCTGTTTCCGTCGCTGCGCAAGGAAGGGTGAGGCGCACGGGGCTGCGATACCTCAGCCCGAACGGGTGCTGTGGTGCGAGGCCCTTCGATACCTCAGGGCGAACGGGAGGGGGGCGAACAGGTGCGATCAATCCTGCGCCACGAGGGGCACCGTTCGGGCTGAGGTATATCGAAGCCCGCGCGTGCCGCAGTCATCGCTGCTTGAACTCCGCCTTGCGCTTGGCCAGGAACGCCTCCATCCCCTCCTTCTGATCCTCCGTCGCGAACAGCGAATGGAACAGCC
>DATEFR010000479.1:0-2168 GCA_035280545.1 Burkholderiaceae bacterium
GCCTACGACATCGCCTCGGTCACCCTGTACTACTACCCCTTCCTGGCACTGACGGCGTTCACGGGGATCGTCTGCCGCCGTTTGCAGGACTCGCGCATCGGCCGCGCGTGGATGGCCATGCGCGACGACGAGACCGCCGCCTCGGCCATGGGCGTCAACATCCGCAATATGAAGTTGCTCGCCTTCGCCATCGGCGCCAGTTTTGGCGGCGTGGCCGGGGTCATGTTTGGCGCCTTTCAAGGTTTCGTGTCGCCCGAAGCCTTCACTCTGCAGGAGTCCGTGATGATCGTGGCCATGGTCGTATTTGGCGGGATCGGCCACATCCGGGGAGTCATCCTGGGTGCCGTGCTTCTGACGGCCGGGCCGGAAATGCTTCGCTACGTCGTCAACCCGCTCCAAGCCATGACCGATGGCCGACTCGACGCAGGCATCCTGCGGCAGCTTCTGATCGCGCTGGCGATGATCGCCACCATGCTGCTGCGCCCGCGTGGCGTCTGGCCCACCCCCGAGCGAGGCAGGTCCGCTCGGTAAACGCCGACGTCGGATCGACTCCCTCCCCGCTCGGAAGGAGAGAAGGAGCCGGGATAATGCCGCGCATGCAGGTGTTCCGCGGCTTCCATCATCCCGGCATCGCGCGCGCGTGCGCGCTGACGATCGGCAATTTCGACGGCGTGCACCGCGGTCACCAGGCGATGCTCGCGCTGCTGCGTTCCGAGGCGGCGCACCGCGGCCTGCCGTCGTGCGTGATGACCTTCGAGCCGCACCCGCGCGACTACTTCGCCGCGGTCGCGAAGAAGCCCGAGCTCGCGCCGGCCCGCATCGCCCCGCTGCGCGACAAGCTGGTCGAGCTCGAGCGCTGCGGCGTCGACCAGGTCGTCGTGCTGCGTTTCGATGCGCGCTTCGCGGCACAGTCGCCGCAGGCCTTCATCGACGACGTGCTGGTCACGGGGCTGGGCACGCGCTACGTGCTGGTCGGCGACGACTTTCGCTTCGGCACGAAGCGCGCCGGCGACTACGCGATGCTGGACGCCGCCGGCGCACGCGCCGGCTTCGACGTCGCCCGCATGAACAGCTACGAGGTGCACGGCAGCCGCGTCTCGAGCTCGGCGGTGCGCGAGGCGCTGTCTGCCGGCGACATGGCGCGCACCGCGGCGCTGCTCGGCCGGCCGTATTCGATCAGCGGCCACGTCGTGCACGGCCGCAAGCTCGGGCGGCTGCTGGGCGCCTCGGCACCCGGCCGCGATGACGGTTTCCGCACGATCAACCTGCGCTTCAAGCACTGGAAGCCCGCCGCGAGCGGCATCTTCGTCGTGCAGGTGCACGGCCTGGCCGACGTGCCGCTGCCGGGCGTCGCGAACCTGGGCGTGCGGCCCTCGCTGGACCCGACCGATGTCAACGGCGGGCGCGTGCTGCTCGAGACGCACTGCCTCGAGTGGCCGGCGGCGCTGGGCGGCGAAGGCGGCTACGGCCAGGTCGTACGGGTCGAGCTGCTGCACAAGCTGCACGACGAGCTGCGCTACACCAGCGTCGAGGCGCTGCAGTCCGGCATCGCCAGCGACACGGCGCAGGCACGGGCTTGGTGGCGCACCCGCAGCGCGCCAGCCCTGCCCGGCTAGAATTGCCGGGTGAGCACGCCCGTACGCAGCCCCGAAGGCAGCCCTCGAGAAGGCCCGGTCCCCGGGCATCACCGCACTCGTCGGCAGACGACGCGCGATCGAATTCAGCGCTGACCCACTCGCGCGAGCCGGCCTCGCGTCCGCCCATCGGCCCGTCGCAGCCCGGTCACCGGCCTGGCGGACGACACCACGCGGCACTGTGCCGCGGCGCCTCTTTCGATTTCGTGAGCGACCCATGTCCAACGCCTCCAAGACTCCTGTTGCCGCTTCCGCCGTCGACTACCGATCGACGCTGAACCTGCCCGACACGCCGTTCCCGATGCGCGGCGACCTGCCCAAGCGCGAGCCCGCCTGGATCAAGGAGTGGGACGAGCAAGGCGTCTACAAGAAGCTGCGCGACGCGCGCCACGCCAAGCCGCGCTTCGTGCTGCACGACGGCCCGCCGTACGCGAACGGCACGCTGCACGTGGGCCACGCGGCGAACAAGATCCTGAAGGACATGATCGTCAAGGCGCGCCAGCTCGCCGGCTTCGACGCGCGCTACACGCCGGG
>DATEFR010000480.1:0-2570 GCA_035280545.1 Burkholderiaceae bacterium
CGCCTCGCGCAGGAACAGCGGGCCTATGGTCTGGATCTGCCCTTCGCCGGCGCGGAACAGCACGATGAACACGATCGCGAGCCAGATGCCGGGCTTGCGGAAGAACTCGACCAGCACGTCCCACAGCGTCGCCGCGATGCCCGCCGCGCCGGTGCCGTGCGCCGCGGTGCTGCCCACCGCCGGCAGCGACCACAGGTGGTACAGCCCGAGTGCCGCCATCAGCGCGCCCAGCATCGCGAAGATCAGCGTCCACGCCTGCGCGACCGGCATGTGCTTCTCGAAGTAGCCGGCCAGGATCACGAGCCCGCCCAGCGACAGGAACTTCGCGGCGTTGAAGAACGCGCCCTGCCAGCCGGCATACGCGGCCTGCTGCTTCGCGCTCAGGCTCGCGATGTAAAGGCCGTCGGCCGCGATGTCGTGCGTGGCCGCGGAAATCGCCACCAGTCCCAGCACCGCGATGCTCGCCGCGAAATAAGCCGGCAGATGCAGCGCCAGCGCGACCAGCCCGAGCCCGACCGCGCTCGCGAACTGGAA
The DNA here is from genome assembly GCA_035280545.1 of Burkholderiaceae bacterium. Classification (GTDB taxonomy): domain Bacteria; phylum Pseudomonadota; class Gammaproteobacteria; order Burkholderiales; family Burkholderiaceae_C; genus DATCSE01. The sequence goes on from DATEFR010000480.1 coordinate 535, forward strand.
GACGACGACCAGCGTCTTCTTGCTGCCCGCCGCCTCGAGGAACGGACTCCACAACGGCTTGAACACCCAGGCCAGGCCGATGAGCCCGGTCCAGCGTGCGATCTGGTCGTTCGGCACCGCGAGGCTCTTGTACATGAGCCCGGCGATCAGCGCGACCGCGTAGAACGGCAGGCCCTCGGCAAGGTACAGCGTCGGGACCCAGGTCATCGGCGAGCGCTTCGGCGCCACGCCGGCCGACACCTGCGCGGCATTCGGATCGGCACCCGCAGCGGTCGTCGTGTCGGTCATCGCAGTGGTTCCGTTCGCATCACGCCACGGCCGGCGTCAGGTGCACCGGGGCATGCCCCGGCAAGGCGCCGTGGCCCTCGAGCCAGTCGCGCAGCGCGGCCAGTGCGCCCTCGGCGTAACCCCAGGTCACGACCGCCGGTGCGGCGATGTCCAGCACCTGGAACGGGTTCCACAGCGCCAGGTGCAGGTCCGGCCGCCACGCATGGCTCGCCGCGTCGTAGCGGTCGCGGTGATTCGATACCAGCACGGTGCGGCGGCCATCGCGCGGCACCGAATCCCAGTTCAGCAACCGCAGATCGCCGACCTGCACGACCTCGACATCAGCAAAGCCCGCGAACAGCGAGGCCACCTGCGCGCCCGACGGCCCGGCTTCGGAGACGCCGTCGCTGGGCACGCTGCGCTGCGTGTAGACGCGCAGCGGCTCGACCCGCTGCGGCCGGCGCAGCCCGGCGCCTATGCCGGTCAGACCGCGGGCCCAGGCCGTGCGCATCAGCGCATCGTCGGCCTCGCGTTGCGCCGCGGCGTAGTCGCCGGCTGCGGCGGGATAGCGCCGCGCCAGCGCATCGAGCCGTGTGTTCGCGGCTTGCAGCTGCGCCTCGGTCAATGCGCGGCGCTCGCGTGCAGCCGCGATCGCCTGCACCGCGGCGAGTTGCTCGGCCTGCGAACCCAGCGCCATCACCATGTCGGCGCCGGCCTGCAGCGCGAGCACCGCGGCGCGGTCATGGCCGTAGCGCTCGTGGATCGCCCGCATCACCAGCGAGTCGGTGATCACGACGCCGTCGTAGCCCCAGTCGCGGCGCAGCAGCTCGCCGAGCACCTTGCGCGACAGCGTCGCCGGGTGCTCGGGGTCGAGCTGCGGGTAGACGATGTGCGCGGTCATCATCGCCGGCGCATCGCGCGAGAGCAGGTCGAACGGCACGAACTCGAGCGCGCGCAGCGCGGCGAGCGGCTTGTCGACGATAGGCAGCGCGAGGTGCGAGTCGACATGCGTGTCGCCATGCCCTGGGAAGTGCTTGACGCAACACGCGATGCCGGCGCGCAGCGCGCCGCGCATCCAGGCCCCGGCCAGGCGCGCGACCTCGTGCGGGTCCTCCGCGAAGCTGCGCTCGGCGATCACCGGATTCGCCGGGTTGTTGTTGACGTCGAGCACCGGCGCGAAGTCCCAGTTGAAACCCAGGCTCCTGATGCCGCGGCCGACCGCCTCGCCGACGCTCTCGGCCAGCGCCGCATCGCCGCAGGCGCCCAGCGCCATCGCGGCCGGCGGCTGCGGCAGGAAGGTCGCGCGCACGACCGAGCCGCCTTCCTGGTCGATCGCGATCAGCGCGTCGTCGCCCAGCACCTCGCGCAGCTCGCGCGTGAGCTGCCGCACCTCGGCTTCGCTGCCGAGGTTGTGGCGGAACAGGCAGACCGCGCGGATGTGCTGCTCGCGCAGGAAGGTCGCTTGTGCGGCACCGAGTGTGGTGCCCTCGATGTTGACCATCACGAGGCGGCCGGGATGAACCACTGCGTTTGTCATGACCTCGATCCGTTCAGCTCGTGCGCGTGACCTTGGCCAGATGGCGCGGCTTGTCCGGGTCGAAGCCGCGCGTGCGCGCGAGCGCCTCGACCATCGGGTAGAAGCTCTGGATCGCCGCGATCGGGTCCAGGTCCAGCGAATCGGTCTCGGCGATCACGAGCTCGCTGCCCGGCGTGCCCGCCGGCGCGGCGAGCAGCACGCGCGCGCCGCGACCGCGCATCTCGTCGGCCAG
>DATEFR010000481.1:0-3107 GCA_035280545.1 Burkholderiaceae bacterium
TTCAGCGCAGCGCCGCGCATCGCGTGCGCGGCGCTCGCAGCGCGCGCGTGGTCGCCGCTCGCCAGGGAGGCCAGCAAGGTGCCGGCCGTTGCCGAGCCGTCTTCGTTGTCGAAGAAGCAGGCCAGCATCTTCGAGTGCAGCCCGGGAGCGAGGGCCGAGAAGGCCGCGTCGGCGCGCGACGGGTCGATCCAGGCAGCCGGGTCGGGTGTCACGGGTGCCGGTGGCGCGGGTGGTGCGAAGAAGCGCGCCAGGCACTCGGCCAGGTCGCTCGGCTGGACCGGCTTGGCCAGGAAGTCGTTCATGCCGGTACGCGTCGCGGCCTCGCGGGTCTCGCGGAATGCGTCGGCGGTCAATGCGACGATGATCACGCGGCCGGCCGGAGGCGGCAGCCTGCGGATGGCGCGCGTCGCATCGAAGCCGTCCATCATCGGCATGTGCAGGTCCATCAGCACGATGTCGAACGAGCCTTGCGCCACGGCGTCGACCGCCTGGCGTCCGTTCGCGCACAGGGTCACGCCGTGGCCGAAGTGGGTCAGCAAGGCCTGCATGTAGTCGCGGTTCACCGGATGGTCGTCGACCACCAGCACGCGCAGCGCCGGGGTGCGCGAGAGCGGCAGTGCCGGCGCCGGCGTCGGCGGCACTTCCGGTGCGCGCGCGGGCAGCGCGACGCGCAACGTGAACCGGCTGCCCGCACCCGGGGCGCTGACGACCTCGATGTCGCCGCCCATCAGCTGGGCGATGCCGCGCGAGATCTCCAGGCCCAGCCCGGTGCCGCCGAAGCGCCGCGACGTGCTGTCGTCGCCTTGCGAGAAGCGCTGAAAGAGCCGCGCGATGGTGGTGCGATTCATGCCGATGCCGGTGTCGCTGACCGCGAACAGCAACAGCGGTCGCGCCGCCGTCCCGCCGCCGACGCTCACCTCGAGCGTGACCGTGCCGCGGTCGGTGAACTTCACCGCGTTGCTCATCAGGTTGAACAGGATCTGCTTCAGCCGTTTCGCATCGGCCTCGACAGTGTGGGGCACGTCTGCGGCGCGTACCACCTTCAGCTCGAGCCCCTTGTTCTGCGCGGGGGTCGACATCGTCGACTCGACCTCGTCGAGCAGCCGCTCCAGCGAAGTCGGCTGCGGGAACAGACGCAGATGGGCGCCTTCGAGCGTGGAGGCATCCAGCACGTCGTTGAGCAGGGCCAGCAGATGGTTGGCGGACTCGGTGGCGGTGCGCAGCTGCGCGGCCTGTTCCTGCGTCAACGGTCCGTCGCGCAGCAGTGCCAGCATGCCGAGAACGCCCTGGAACGGCGTGCGCAGCTCGTGGCTCATGTTGGCGAGGAATGCGGTCTTGGTTCGGCTCGCGGCCTCGGCATCGTGGTGCGCGCCGTGCAGGCGCTGAGCGAGCTGCTCGAGCGCCTGGCCGCGCGTCTCCAGCGCGCGCAGCTGGCGCACGACGATCAGCGCGAAGACGACGGTCAACAGCGCCTGGAACAGCGCCAGTCCCAGTGCGATGCGGTTCTGCTGGCGGACCGCGACGTTGCGCGCCGCAGCCTGCGCACCGACCGATTCGTTGCCCCACAAGACCAGGTCGTGCACCGACGGGCGCATCGATTCGAGGCGGCCGCCGAGCCAGCGCAACGACGTGGCGTCCAGCGCCTGCGACGACTGCGGGCCCAGATAGAGATCGGCGTCGGCGACGAATGCACGCAGCCGCGCGAGCATGTCGGTGTGTATCGATGCGCTCGGGAAGTACGGCGCAGTCCGCTCCGGTTCGATCGGCGAGAGCCGGCTGACGAAGATGTCGTAGCGCAACTGCAGCGTCTCGCGGTCCATGCGGGCCGGATCGCGAGCGGCGTCGGCGAGCGCATGCTGCAGCCGGGTCAGCTCGTGCTCGACCTGGTAGAAGCTCCAGAGGATGTTGTCGCTGTCGTACAGGACCGTCGAGTTCAGCAGCCGCAACTGCTGCCACTGCACGACGCCGACACCGGCAAAGGCGGCCAGCAGGATGGCGACGATCACCCAGATCCAGCGCTTGGTGTTCGGCGGGCGCGGTAGCGGTCGGCCGGCGAAGACGTCGCCCGGCGAGTTCACTGGACCTCGATCGTCCGGAGTTGCCAGGCGCTGCGGTTGAAGAACAGCTCCGACTGCAGTTCAGGATGGCTGTCGTACGGGTAGATGACGAACAGCGGCCCTTTCTCGCGGACCGGCATGGGTTGCCCGTCGAGCAGCCGGGCGAGGACCACGTCGTACTTGTCGGCGTCGCTGGCCGGCATGCCGACCCTGAAGTCGTTGAGCGCGATCAGGCGCAGCTGCGCCCCGGAAGCGCCGGCGGCCGCGAGCACGTCGCGCAGCAGCGGGCCGGTGAAGGTGCGAGGCTTCGGATACCAGGGCGTGGCGGTGGTGAAGCTGCGCTGCGGAAGTTTCGCCAGCATCGCCATGTCGAAGTCGACCTTGCGTCCGCTGGCCTTGAACTCGATGGTCAGCACGACCCCGCCGGTCGGCGCATCGAGAGCCCGCGCGATCGGTATCACAACGAAGGGCAGCGCGACGGCTGCGAGCGTGAGAAGAAGAGGTCGGCGGGTCGGCATCGCGGAATTTTCACGACGAACCCACGCGGGTCGGTCGAGAGATACCCCGACACAGTGTTGACAAGTGTCAATTCATCGCCGGCCTGCCACCACGCTGCCGCCACTCGCGCGGCGAGCAGCCGAAACGCCCGCGAAACGCACGGCTGAAGTGAGCGGCATCGTTGAAGCCCCAGCCGAATGCGATCTCGGCGACGGATGCCTTGGCGCGTCGCGGGTCGAGCAACTCGCGCCCGCAGGCCTCGAGCCGGCGATTCCACACGTACTGCGCGGGCGGCAGCGGGTCGCTCTTGAACAGGCGATGCAGGTGACCGACCGAGAGGCCCAGCTCGGCCGCGATCGAGGTGACCGACAACGCCGGGTCGCGCAGCCGTTCGTCGACGAGCTGCTTGAAGCGGGCCACGTGATAAGCCGTGATCGACGACGGCTCGACGCCGCCGCATGCCGGCAGCGATTGCAGCCCGGCGACCAGGATGTTCACCACACTGGCCGCCACGGCGGCGGCCGATGCGGGCTGCAGCGTGTCGACCTCGTC
>DATEFR010000482.1:0-2488 GCA_035280545.1 Burkholderiaceae bacterium
GCACGCAGCGCGATGCTGCGCGCTGCGCTGCCGCAACGCAGCGAGGCGACGACGCCGGTGCCGGCGATGCCCTCGTGGACCGCCAGGCCCAGGGCCTTCATCGCCTGCGCGACGATGCCGGCGGTGCGCCGCTCCTCGAACGCGATCTCGGGGTGCGCGTGCAGGTCGCGGCGCAGCGCGACCAGGTCGGGCAGCAGATCGGCGAGGGAGGTCGTGCTCGTCAACGCCCGGCCGCCTTGAATGCCGCGTCCACCGCATCGGCCAGCTCGCCCAGCGTGCGGACGTGGTAGTCGGGTTGGGCGTGCGCCGACGCTATCGTGCCGCCCGACCCTTTCTGCCCGTGGCGCCGCTCGACCCAGCAGGTCGCGATGCCCAGGCTCTTCGCGACGCCGATGTCGTGGTACTGACTCTGCGCGACGTGCAGGTTGCCGTCCTGCGTGCAGCCCCACGCGCCTTCGTAGCGGCCGCGTGCATACGCGAAGTACTGGGGGTCGGGCTTCTCGCACAGCGCGTCGTCGCAGCTCAGCGGCATGTCGAACGGATGGTCCAGCGTCTTCTCGAAATGCGCGAGCGCCCAGCGCTGCGCATTGGTCATCGAGACCAGCTTGTAGTGTTTGCGCAGGCGCTTCAGCGCTTCGACCGAATCGGGGAAGGCCGGCCAGTGCGCAACCGAGTCGCGCAAGCCCTGCGCGATCGCGGGCGAGTCGGGCAGGCCCAGCGGCGGCGCGATCTCGTGCCAGACGCGCTCGAGATCGTCGGGGTACCAGCCGGACTGGTCGCTCTTGCGGCTGTTGCGATAGGCGACGAGGAAGTCGTCGTCGCTGAGGCGCGAGTCGGGCGCGACCGTGCGCAGGTAGGCGAGCATGCCGCCCTCGAAGTCGATCAGCGTGCCGACGACGTCGAACGTGAGAACCTTGAACGTGGTGAGGGACATCGGGTGCTGCTCCGCGGGCCAGGGCAAAGAACTGCACGAAGCTTAGAGGCGCCGGCGCCCGGGCCGCGTTCGAACGCAGGGGGTGCAACGGCAGACGATTGCGTTGTGGCCGGGGCTGGCGGCACGAAGTTCGCTGCGCCCTTCGTCGCGCTCGGGTGGCGTCAATCGAACGTCAATCGAAAATGCGCGGCCTCAGGCCCGCGTGGAACCAGGTCACCATCGAGTAGATGTCGTAGACCGGCAGCCCGACGGCGGCCCGCAGCGCCGCGGCATACGGCGGCATGTTGGTGCACTCGAGCACGATCGCGCCGACCTCGGGGTGGCGTCGCACCAGCGCCGTGCCGGCCTCGAGGATGTCCTGCTCGGCCAGCGCGACGTCCAGGTCGTCCTTCTCGCCCTTGACCATCACGCGGAAGAACTCGCGGCCGTTCTCGGTCCCTTCGATCGGGATGTCCGGCGGCACGCCGGCCGCCTGCAGATGCAAGGGCGTCAACGCGCTGCGGCTGACCGTGACGACGCCCACCCGCCTGCCCGGCGGCAGCGTGGCCTGCACCCATGGCACCTGCATCAGCGACGAGGTCGCCACCGGCACACGGACCGCGGCGGCGAGCTCCTGCTGGAACAGCGACAGGAAGCCGCACGTCGTCGTGATCGCCTCCGCGCCCTCGTGCACGAGCGCCTGCGCCGCGGCGATGAAATCGGGCAGCAGGCCGCGCGCACCGTCGAGCACGACCCTCTCGGGGCTCGCGCCGCGCACGACCTTGTAGAGCACCGGGAACGGCCAGGTCAGCGCATTGCCCATGTCGCCGAGGATGCGCGGGAAGCGCGTCTCCAGCATCAGGACGCCCAGCGGCGCGCCGTGCACGGCCTTGCCGCCGCGTGCGATCGTGGGTCGAGAAGAACGCGCCATGCCCGATTCTCGACGAGCGCGTTTCAGGCAAAGCGCCGCGGGTCGAAGGGCGCGAGCGAAATCTCCGGCTCACGGCCGCCCAGCAGTTGCGCGACCACGCGCCCGGTGCGCGCCGATCCCACCAGCCCGACGTGGCCGTGCCCGTAGGCATGCACGACATCGCGCGAGCCGCGCGCGAAACCGATGCACGGCAGACCATCGGGCGTGCTGGGCCTGTGCCCGAGCCAGTAGTGCAGCCGCTCGCGCGGCATCTCGCGCGGCAGCGCCGGGAACATGCTCAGCAGATGGTCGCGCAGGATGTCGGCACGGCGCCAGTTCGGCGCCGCGGACAGGCCCGCGATCTCGACCTGGCCGGCCACGCGCAGCCCGGTCGCCAGCGGCGTCGCGATCACCTTGCAGTCCGCGGCCATCACCGGCGTGTGCGGCACCGCTTCGGGGTGGTCGACGAGCACGTGATAGCCGCGCTCGCTCTCGAGCGACACGCGATCGCCGGCTTGCGCGGCCAAGGCCTTGGAGCGCGCGCCCGCGGCGATCACCGCCGCGTCGCATGCGATCTCGGCGCCGCCGGCGAGCCGCACCGCGCGCAGCCGCCCGTGCTCGATCCGAAACCCGCTCGCCTGGGCCGCGACCCAGTCGGCGCCCAG
>DATEFR010000483.1:0-2332 GCA_035280545.1 Burkholderiaceae bacterium
CGCTGAGCGTGCAACTGCTGAAGCGGCGCGGCCCGCCGCTCGAGTCGCCGGTGCGCCTCGCGCTCCCGCCGGTGCTGTCGCGGGCAGCGCGCGAGTACGCGCGCACCACGCTCGAGCGCGGTGCGGCCACGCTGCACGGCGCCACGTTCATCAACCTGTCCGGATTGCGGTGACACCCACGGTGCCGGTTCGCCGGCGATCGCCCTGTCGCGCGGCACGCCCTTGCATCAAACCTCTTCTTCGCCATGCTCTGGGTTGCCGTGCATCTGCCGTTGCTGTCGCTGGAGTCGTTCGCTGCGACCCTGCCGGCCGAGATGGCCACGCAGCCGCTGGCGCTGGAGGATGAGCACCGCATCGTCAACGCGAACGCGGCGGCGCAGCAACTGGGCGCCAAGCCGGGGCTGAAGCGGGCCACCGCGCTCGCGTTGGCGCCGCAGCTGACGCTGGCCCGCGCCGATGCACGCCGCGACGCCATCGCGCTGAACGCCATCGCGCACACCGCGCTGGCGTTCACGCCGCAGGTGGCGATCCAACCGGCCCACGAGGCGGTCGGTATCGACCAGGCCGCGCCCGACACCGTGCTGCTCGAGGTGCAGGGCAGCCTGCGGTATTTCGGCGGGCTCGCGAAATTGCTGCAGTGCCTGCAGCGTGCGCTCGCGCCGCTGGGGCATCGTCTGCATCTTGCGCATGCGCCGACGGCGCAGGGCGCGGCACTGCTCGCACGCGTGCACCGGCGCTTCGATGGCACCGATCTGCCCACCCTGCAGCGCGCGCTCGATGCCGCGCCGGTCTGGCTGCTCGGCCCGGGGCAAATGCACGGGGAGACGCTGCAAGGCATGGGGCTGCGCACGCTGGCCGATCTGCGCGCGCTGCCGCGCTCCGGGCTCGCGCGGCGCTTCGGCGCCGGGCTGCTGGACGAGCTCGATCGCGCCTATGGCGCCCAGCCCGATCCGCGCATCGCCATCGTGCCGCCGCCGGTGTTCGAGAGCCGGCTCGAGCTGTTCGCCCGGGCCGACAGCGCCGAGCAGGTGCTGCACGGCGCCGGCATCCTGCTCGACCGGCTGATCGCCTGGCTCGCCGCGCGGCACGCCTACGTGTGCCGCTTCTCGCTCGTGATGCAGCACGAGCCGCGCTGGCGTCGCCACGACGACGGTGCGATGACGCCGCCCGAGACCACGCTGGAGCTCGCGCTGGCCGAACCGTCGCGCGAGCGTGCGCATCTGCTCGTGCTGCTGCGCGAACGGCTTGCACGCTTCGCGCTGCCGGCGCCGACACTGGAGCTGCGCCTGCACGCCGCCGACATCGCACAGCGCGCGCCGCCGAACGTCGAGCTGTTCCCGACGCCGCGCAGCGAGCGCGAAGGCCTGCTGCGCCTGATCGAGCGGCTGCAGGCGCGGCTCGGGCACGACAAGGTGCAAAGCCTGGCCGCGGTCGACGATCATCGCCCCGAGCGCGCGACCATCGTGCGCCCGGCCGATGCACAAGCCGTGTGCCGCGGCCGCGGCACATCGTTCCGATCGGCGGCATCGTCGCCGCCGCAACAGCCGCCGCCCCGCTACGACGACGCCGAGCCCACCCCTGGACAGCGGATACGTCCGATCTGGCTGCCGATGAACGAAGGCGAGCCGCTGCAGGAACGCGACGCGCGGCCGCTGCTCGACGGCCAGCCGCTGCTGATCGTCAGCGGCCCGGAGCGCATCGAGTCGGGCTGGTGGGACACCCGCCTCGTCGAGCGCGACTACTACATCGCGCAACTCGCCGACGGCGCGCTGGTCTGGGTCTACCGCACCCGGCAACTGGCGTCCAAGCCGTCGCCAGGGTGGTTTTTGCAGGGGCGCTTCGGATAGACCGTGTGCTACGCTTTGATTCATGAGACCCGGGATCGCCGACGAACTGATCGACCTCAGCCCCGCCGAGAAGCGCGAGCTGGCCGAGGCGTTGATCGCCAGTGCGGAGTCCGAAACTTTGCCGGCCGTGCTCACGGAAGCCCAGCGAGCCGAGTTGCGTGTCCGACTGGCGCGGCATCGTGCGAACCCCGGCGAAGCCGGCATCACGTTTCAAGAATTGAAGGCAAGGTTGTTGGCCCGCGCGACGTGAGCTTCACGCTGGTCTTCAAGCCGCTGGCCACAGCCGAGATCGAAGAGGCCTACAGCTGGTATTCGCAGGCCGAGATCGGCAAGGGCGCCGAGTTCCTCAATGAATTGGCGCGCATCGAATACTTCATCCGCCTCAATCCGCTTCTCTATCCTCGCGTCGAGGCGGAGATTCGCCGTGCTGGCCTGCGGCGGTTCCCTTACTCGCTGTTCTACGTCGTCGAGGGCGGGACGGTCAG
>DATEFR010000484.1:0-4011 GCA_035280545.1 Burkholderiaceae bacterium
TGCGCGAGCGGGTCGAAGACGTGGTGCTGAACCGCCGCGACGATGCCGGCGAGCGGCTGGTCGAGGTGGCCGAAAGCGCGAAGGGCGCCGCGAAGGACGACAGCACCCGCCTCGCGTGGCGCAGCAAGCCGGTCGACGAGCGCTTGAGCCATGCGCTGGTGCACGGCATCAACGACTACATCGTCGAAGACACCGAAGAGGTCTACCAGCGCGTGGCGGCAGGCGGCGGCCGGCCGCTGCACGTGATCGAAGGCCCGCTGATGGACGGCATGAACATCGTCGGCGACCTGTTCGGGCAGGGCAAGATGTTCCTGCCGCAGGTGGTGAAGTCGGCGCGCGTGATGAAGCAGGCGGTCGCGCACCTGCTGCCGTACATCGAAGCCGAGAAGCAGGCGCTGATCGATGCCGGCGGCGAAGCCAGGAGCAAGGGCAAGATCGTCATCGCGACCGTGAAGGGCGACGTGCACGACATCGGCAAGAACATCGTCACCGTCGTGCTCCAGTGCAACAACTTCGAGGTCGTCAACATGGGCGTGATGGTCCCATGCCAGGACATCCTCGCGCGCGCGAAGGTCGAGGGCGCCGACATCATCGGGCTGTCGGGCCTGATCACGCCCAGCCTCGAAGAGATGCAGCACGTCGCCGGCGAGATGCAGCGCGACGACTACTTCCGCATCAAGAAGATCCCGCTCTTGATCGGCGGCGCGACGACCAGCCGCGTGCACACCGCGGTGAAGATCTCGCCGCACTACGAAGGCCCGGTGGTCTACGTGCCGGATGCGAGCCGCTCGGTCGGCGTCTGCTCCGACCTGCTCAGCGACGAGCGCGCCACAGCGTACATCGCCGAGCTGAACAACGACTACGAGCGCGTGCGCCAGCAGCACGCGAACCGCAAGGCGACGCCCCTCGTCACGCTCGCGCAGGCGCGTGCCAACAAGACGCCTCTAGCCTGGAGCACGTACGCGGCACCGAAGCCGAAGTTCGTCGGCCGCCGTCTCTTCCGCAACCAGGACCTGGCCGAGATCGCGAACTGCATCGACTGGGGCCCGTTCTTCCAGACCTGGGACCTGGCCGGTCCGTATCCCGCGATCCTGACCGATGACATCGTCGGCGAGTCGGCGCGGCGCGTGCTCTCCGACGGCCAGCGCATGCTGCGTCGCCTGATCGAGGGCCGCTGGCTGACCGCCAACGGCGTCATCGGCCTGTACCCCGCGAACACGGTCCACGACGACGACATCGAGATCTACACCGACGAGTCGCGCGAGCAGGTGCTGATGACGTGGCGCGGGCTGCGCATGCAGAGCGAGCGCCCGGTGGTCGATGGCGTGAAGCGCCCGAACCGTTGCCTGGCCGACTACATCGCGCCCAAGGACTCGGGCGTGGCCGATCACATCGGCCTCTTTGCGGTGACGGCAGGCTTGGGCGTCGAGAAGAAGGAAAAACAGTTCCTCGACGACCATGACGACTACAGCGCGATCATGCTGAAGGCACTGGCCGACCGGCTCGCCGAGGCGTTCGCCGAGCGGCTGCACCAGCGCGTGCGCACCGAGCTGTGGGGCTATGTGCCCGACGAGCGCCTGAGCAACGCCGAGCTGGTCGCCGAGAAGTACCGCGGCATCCGCCCCGCGCCGGGTTACCCGGCGTGCCCGGACCACACGGTCAAGTCGGCGATGTTCGAGGCGTTGGGCTGTGCCGAGATCGGCATGGGCCTGACCGAGAGCCTGGCGATGACGCCGGCCGCCAGCGTCAGCGGCTTCTACATCGCGCACCCGCAGGCCGTGTACTTCAACGTCGGCAAGGTCGGCGAAGACCAGCTGCAGGACTGGGCGAGTCGCACCCAGCAGGATGCCGAGCTCGTGCGGCGCTCACTCGCGTCATTGCTTTGACATGCCAGCCCGCGGCGCTTGATGCATTTGCTTACAGACAGAAGCGTTCGTTAGCAAGACTTCCGCGCGACGTCGCCCGCTGCGGCCGCGCCCTCGCCGGACGTGCCTGGGCCGTGCACTATTCACGGTCTTCGTGTCGGTTTTGACAAGAACCGGCACTCCCGCGCTGGCATGCGCCTCGCGTTCCCTCGCTTGTTGTCGTTGCATCGCGCGACGAGCAGAAGAGCGTCGAGGGACACGTGCACAAGACCTTTCAACCAAACGAGGCGAGAGGGAAGAGGGTCCGCGCCCGCGCGGCGGCCGCATCGGCCGCCGCTGCGGTGCTGCTGGCGGTGCTGGCCGCCTGCGGCGGCGGTAGCGGGTCCAGCAGCAGCGATGGCGGCGACGGCGTTTCGACGGCGCAAGCCGAAAAGCCGACCACCCGCGCCGAAGCCGCGCGCTTCCTGACGCAGGCGACCTTCGGCCCGACCGATGCCGACATCGACCGCGTGATGGCGATCGGCTACGGTGCGTGGATCGACGAGCAGTTCGCGAAACCCGCATCGACGAATCGCCCGCTGTGGGAAGCCTCCGATGCCGCGGTCAAGGCCACCAACCCGAGCAGCAGCATCTACCAGGACGGCACGATCAACGCCTTCTGGAAGAACGCGGTCACCGCGCCCGACCAGCTGCGCCAGCGCGTCGCGTACTCGCTGTCGCAGATCTTCGTGATCTCGATGCAGGACAGCACCGTCGGCGACAACCCGCGCGCCGCCGCCGCGTATCTGGACATGCTCGGCGACAAGGGCCTCTCCAACTACCGTGACTTGCTCGAGGCGGTGTCCAAGCACCCGATGATGGCGACCTATCTGTCGTCGCTGAGGAACCAGAAGGCCGACCCCAAGACCGGGCGGGTGCCCGACGAGAACTACGCCCGCGAGATCATGCAGCTGATGTCGATCGGGCTGCACCAGCTCAACAGCGACGGCACCGAGCAGCTCGCCAACGGCCAGCCCGTCGACACCTACGGCCAGGCCGACATCGCCGGCATGGCGAAAGTCTTCACCGGCTGGAGCTGGGCCTGCCCCGAGTGGCCCGACAACAGCTGCTTCTACAACGGCTCGGCCAACGGCAGCAGCGACCCGGACCGCAGCTTCAAGACGCTGCTCGGCTACCCGCAGTTCCACAGCCTGGAGGCGAAGACCTTCCTCGGCGTCACGATAGGCGTGCAGACCAAGGGCGATCCCGACGCAAGCCTGAAGACCGCGCTGGACACGCTCGCCAACCACGGCAACGTCGGCCCGTTCATCGGCAAGCAGCTGATCCAGCGCCTGGTCACGAGCAACCCGAGCCCCCAGTACGTCGCGGCGGTCGCGGCGGCATTCAACGGCACGGGCGGCAACGCACGCGGCGACATGAAGGCCGTGGTCAAGGCGGTGCTGATGAACCCGGAAGCGCGCACGATGTCCAGCACCTCGGGCAAGCTGCGCGAGCCGGTGCTCAAGCTCTCGGCGTTCCTGCGCGCATTCCCGTTCACGTCGGACACCGGCGACTACAAGGTCGGCAACACCGACAACGCCGGTACCGCGCTGGGCCAGACGCCGCTGCGCTCGGGCTCGGTGTTCAACTTCTACCGCCCCGGCTACGTGCCGCCCGGCACCGAGGCCGCGAAGGCCAACCTCGCGGTGCCCGAGATGCAGCTCGCGCAGGAGACGACCGCGGCCGGCTACGTGAACTACATGCGCGACAACATCAGCAGCGGCGTCGGCTCGTACAACGGCACGGTCAACGGCACGACCTACAACCGGCGCGACCTGCAGGCCGACTACAGCAACGAGATCGCGCTGGCCGACAACTCCGGCGCGCTGGTCGACCGGCTCAACGACCGGCTGATGTACGGCACGATGCCGGCCGCGCTGAAGACCACGATCAGCGGCGCGGTCGACAAGATCACGATCCCCGCGCTGAACGCCTCGAAGACCAACCAGGCGCAGATCGACGCCGCGAAGCTCAACCGCGTCAGGTCGGCGATCCTTCTGACCGTGGTCTCGCCCGAGTTCCAGGTCCAGCGATGAATGCGTAGCCGGACATCACCATGAATCCCTCACACCACCTGTCCCGCCGCCTGTTCCTGCGCCACGCCGGC
>DATEFR010000485.1:0-10835 GCA_035280545.1 Burkholderiaceae bacterium
CAGCACCGCCGGGCTGATCCAGATGGGCGGCGAAGGCGTGGACTGGGTCTCGCACTCGATGTTCACGAAGACGCCGCACGTGTTCCAGAACCTCGGCGACGGCACCTACTACCACTCGGGCTACCTCGCGATCCGCCAGGCGGTCGCCGCGAACGCGACCCTCACCTACAAGATCCTGTTCAACGACGCCGTCGCGATGACCGGCGGCCAGCCGGTCGACGGCGTGATCAGCGTCGACGCGATCGCCCGCCAGGTCGAGAGCGAGGGCGTCAAGCGGGTCGTCGTCGTCAGCGACGACATCGCGAAGTACGACGCGATCCATGCGCGCTTCCCGGCCGGCACCGAGTTCCACGACCGTGCCGAGCTCGACGCGGTGCAGCGCCGCCTGCGCGAGATCGAAGGCGTCACGGTGCTGATCTACGAGCAGACCTGCGCGGCCGAGAAGCGCCGGCGCCGCAAGAAGAAGGAGCTCGCCGATCCGCCGAAGCGCTTGTTCATCAACGAGGCCGTCTGCGAAGGCTGCGGCGACTGCAGCGTGCAGAGCAACTGCGTCGCGGTGCTGCCGCACGAGACGCCGTTCGGCCGCAAGCGCCGCATCGACCAGACCGGCTGCAACAAGGACTACTCGTGCGCGAAGGGCTTCTGCCCGAGCTTCGTCGGCGTGACCGGGGCCCGGCTGCGCAAGAAGAGCGGGGCGCTGTCGACCGCGAAGGAGGCGTTCCTCGCGCACATCGCGACGCTGCCCGAGCCGGCGCCTCATCGCTGGGATGGGCCGTGGGATTTGCTCGTCACCGGCGTCGGGGGCACGGGCGTCGTCACGGTCGGCGCGGTGATCGCGATGGCCGCGCACCTCGAAGGCAAGAGCGCGAGCGTGCTCGACTTCATGGGCTTCGCGCAGAAGGGCGGCGCGGTGCTGAGCTTCGTGCGCCTGGCCGACCTGCCGTCGCGCCTGAACCAGGTGCGCATCGACACGCAGCAGGCCGATGCGATCCTGGCATGCGACCTGGTCGTCGGCGCTTCGCCGGAGGCCTTGCAGACGGTGCGGCACGGCCGCACCCGCATCCTCGCCAACACGCACGAGACGCCGGTCGCCGAATCGCTGCGCAACCCCGATGCCGAGCTGATGAGCGATGCGCTGCTCGCGAAGATGCGCTTCGTCGCCGGCGACGAACAGGTCGCGACCTTCGACGCGCAGACGCTGGCCGAGGACTTTCTCGGCGACACCGTCACCGCGAACGTGCTCGCGATGGGCTATGCGTGGCAGCACGGCTTCGTGCCGGTCGGGCTCGCGGCGATGCAGCAGGCGATCCGGCTGAACGGGGTCGCGGTCGAGACCAATCTGCTCGCGTTCGCACTGGGCCGCATGGCCGCGGCCGAACCGCAAGCGCTGCAGCGGCTGCGCGAAGCGCCCGCCGACGAGCCGGCCGACGAGACGCTGGAGGCACTGCTCGCGCGCGCGAAGGCCCATCTGACCGGCTACCAGAACGCCGCCTGGGCCCAGCGTTTCGAGGCCACGGTGCGGCGCGTGCAGGAGTGCGAGCAGGCGCTGCTTGCGTCGCGGGCGTCATCGGCATCGTCGACAGCCGCGAGCGTGTTGCCGCTGACACGGACCGTGGCGCAAAGCCTGCTCAAGCTGATGAGCTACAAGGACGAATACGAAGTCGCACGGCTCTACACCGACGGCCGCTTCCGCCATCAGCTCGCCGAGCAGTTCGAGGGCGACGACATCCGGCTCGAGTTCCACATGGCCCCGCCGTTCCTCGCACGGCCGAAGAACGGCCAGCCGCCGAAGAAGATCGTGCTCGGGCCGTGGCTGATGCGCGCGATGAAGTGGCTCGCAAAGGGCAAGGTCCTGCGCGGCGGCGCGTTCGATGTCTTCGGTCGCACCGAGGAGCGCCGAACCGAGCGCGAGCTGATCGCGCGATTCGAACGGCGCATCGACGAGTTGCTCGAGGGCCTGGACGTTGCCGATGCCGCGTCCGGCGACCCGCTGGCGACCGCGTTGCAGATTGCCGCGCTGCCGCTGTCCATCCGCGGCTACGGCCACGTCAAGCTCGCGAACCTCGCGCTCGCGCGGGCACGCGAAGCGGAACTGCTGCACCGTTATGCGCCCGACCGTTATCCGAAACCGGAACGTGCGACGGCGGCCGCGGGACAGTTCAAGGGGATCGCGGTGGTGGCACGCTGAGCGGTGGGAACAGGGGCCGCGGTGCCCGAGTAGCATCGGGTCGACCCGGCTCGAACCGCGAAAGGCCATCGTGTTCTCGCACGTCTTCACCAGCGTCACCGATTTCGACCGCGCGCTCGCGTTCTACCAACCGCTGATGGCCGCGCTCGGCGTCGAGGCTCGCTTCTGCGAGCGCGAGGTGCCGTGGGCCGGCTGGCACAGCGCCGGCGGCGCGCGTCCGCTGTTCGTGATCTGCAAGCCGTTCGACGGGCAGCCGCATCGTCCCGGCAACGGGCAGATGGTGGCGTTCATGGCCGACAGCCGGGCCACCGTGCGCCGCGCCTACGAGACCGCGCTCGCACACGGCGGCACGTCCGAGGGCGAACCGGGACTGCGGCCGCAATATCACGCGAACTACTACGGCGCGTACTTCCGCGACCCCGACGGCAACAAGCTGTGCGTCGCGTGTCATGAGCCCGGGAGCGATTGACGCGTCCGCGCGGCGAGGAGGGGTCGTCATCATGCGCGGACTCGTCGGCATCGCGGCGCTGATCGTCGTCGTGTATGCGCTGGCCTGTGCCGCGCTCTATTTCTTTCAGCGCTCGCTGATCTACTTCCCGCAGCCGGCCTCGCCGACCGGGGACGCGACCGTCACGACGATCGCGTGGCCGATCGACGGCGGCGGGCAGGCGCTCGCGACGGTGCGGCCGCGTCCCGGCGCGGCGGCGGTGCTGTATTTCGGCGGCAATGCCGAGGACGTGCGTGCCAGCCTGCCCGAGCTGGCCGCGGCCTTCCCCGACCACGCGATCTACCTGCTGCATTACCGCGGCTACGGCGGCAGCGCGGGCAAGCCGTCGGAGAAGGCGCTGGTGGCCGACGCACTCGCGTTGGCGGACCAGGTGCTGTCCCGGCATCGTGACCTCACGGTCATCGGCCGCAGCCTGGGCAGCGGCGTCGCGGTGCAGGTGGCCGCCGCGCGAACGATAGACCGCCTCGTGCTCGTGACGCCGTACGACAGCGTGCAGGCCCTCGCGGCGCAGCAGTACCCGTTGTTCCCGGTGCGCTGGCTGCTGCTCGACACATTCGAGTCGTCGCGTTACGCGCCGCAGGTGACGGCCGCTACGCTGCTGATCGCCGCCGAGCACGACGAGGTCATTCCGCGCGCGAGCACCGAGGCGCTGCTCGGTCGCTTCAAGCCCGGCGTCGCGGCGCTGCGCGTCGTTGCGCAGACGGGGCACAACACGATCTCGGCAAGTCCCGACTACATCGCGCTGCTTGCCGCGGGGCGATGAGGTCGGCGCACGACATCACCCCGGCATCATGGAGTGCGGTACAACCGCGACGATGCGGCGCCGTCGCCAGGAGTTCGGATGAATCGTTCGTGGAAGGCTCTGCTGCTGGCCGGTGCGCTGGGCCTGGCCGCCGTGGCGCCGGGATACGCGCGCAGCAGCCAGGATGCTGTCGCCGTGCCGGCGGAGTTCCGGCACGACCGCATCTTCGTCGTCGCGAAGACGCCGGACGGCACGCCGGTGTCGTTCTACACGGATTCCGGCGGCGGCTTCAATGCGATCCGGTCGTCAGTCGCGCAGCGTCTCGGGCTGGTCGTGCAGACGGAAGTCGATGGCGACTCGGGCAAGACGATCCGCTGGACCCGCTACCCGGCGTTCATGGCGCGGTCCGGGATACCGCGTCCGCCCTGGGAGCCGGGGCTCAAGGGGCGCCTGGTCGTGACGGACGAGGATCTCTTCGAGGTCGACGGCTTTCTCGGCGGGCGATGGTTCGGTGGCCGCGTGTGGGCGATCGACTATCCCGCCTCTTCGCTGAGCATGCTGCCGCCGGGGTGGAAGAAGCCGGCGGATCTGGCCGAGCGCCGCGTGCCGCTGGGGTTCCACACCAACGCCCACGGTCGACGCGACACGCACTTCCCGCGCATCACGATGGTCGTCGATGGCGAACCGCTGGACATGCTGCTCGATACCGGCGCGACCGCGCAGCTCACCGAGTCGTCCGGGACGGCCTACGGCCTCGCCGCGGGAACGCGCGTCGCGGCGAGCTTCATCACGAAGTCGACCTTCGACAAATGGGCGAGCAGGCATCCCGACTGGAAGAAGGTCGAGCGCGCCGACATGGGCACGGGAAAGGCCTTCCCGATGATCGAGGTGCCGCGGATCACGGTCGGCGCGCAGACGGTCGGCCCGGTTTGGTTCACGCAACGCCCCGACGCGGAATTTCGCGAATGGATGTCGCAATGGATGGACAAACCGATCGAAGGCGCGATCGGCGGCTCGGCGCTGAAGCACTTTCGCGTGGTCATCGACTACCCCGGCAGCGCGGCCTACTTCTGGCCGGCCACGCCCGCCGGCAAATGAGCGACCGCCCATGAACACCGATGCCGCTCCCCCGCACAGCCCCGCGGCCGAGCGCAATCGCGAGCCCATCCTCGAGGTGCTGGCCCGCGTGCTGCCGGCGCGCTGCCGCGTGCTCGAGATCGCGAGCGGCACCGGCCAGCATGCCGAGCATTTCGCGCGTGCCCGGCCGGGCTGGCAATGGCAGCCCAGCGACGGCGATGCGAGCGCGCTGTCCGGCATTGCGGCGCGCTGCGCGGGGCTCGCGAACGTCGCGGCAGCGCTGCACCTGGACGTGCTGGCACAGCCCTGGCCGAGCGCGGCGCTCGGCGCGTTCGATGCCCTGTACTGCGCGAACATGCTGCACATCGCGCCGTGGCCGACCTGTGCCGCGCTGATGCGCGGCGCCGCGCAAGGCCTGGCGGCCCAGGGTGTGCTGCTGATCTACGGTCCGTTCGTCGTCGACGGCGAGCCGACTGCGCCCAGCAACACCGCATTCGATGCAAGCCTGCGCTCGCGCAACATCGAGTGGGGGCTGCGGCGGCTGTCCGATGTCGAGGCCGAGGCGCGCGTGGCCGGGCTGCGCCTGGACCAGCGCATCGCGATGCCGGCGAACAACCTGACGCTGGTGTTCCGGCGCGGCTGAGCGCGGCCCGCGCTTCAGAAATTCGCTGTCAGCGTCAGTCGCACGCTGCGCGGCTCGACCGGATGGAAGTGGATGTCGGGGACGCCGCCGCTCGCTTCGCCGGGCAGGCGCGATGCGTAGTAGTAGTCGATGTCGCTGGCCCGGCGGTTGAACAGGTTGAACACGTCGAGCGCGAGCTTCACGTCGTTCGTGAGCTTGTAGCCGACGCGCAGGTACGCGAGCGTCGTCGCCTTCGAGCGCTGGCTGTTGTCTTCGATCAGCGGCCGCGGCCCGAAGTAGCGCAGCTGGAACTGGCCGAACCATGGGCCGTAGTCGGTGACGGTCGCGCCCAGCGAGGCCACGCGCTCGACCGAGCCGGGGATGTAGCGCCCGGTGTTCGGCGCATCGCCCTGGGCCTCGTCGAAGCGGGCGTGCGAGATCGCGATGTCGGCGTCCAGCAGCAGCCACGGCGTCGCGCGCCAGTGGTTGCCGAGCTCGAGGCCGTAGCGCCGGCTGGCGCCGCTGGCCTCGGTGTCGCCGGCGTCGCCGGAGAACACGAGCTCGGAGCCCAGCTTGAGCTGCCACAGCGCGAGCGAGGTCTGCAGGCCCGGCACGATCTCGGTCCGCAGGCCGAGCTCCAAGCCTTTCGTGCGCACCAGCGCCGGCGACGATTCGATGGGCTCGAGCTCCTTGGGCGAGAGCTTGGCGGTGACGCCGCGCGCATCGTTGCTGTGGAAGCCGTAGCCGGCGTTGACGAAGTATTCGGTCTGGTTCCACGGCCCGAAGACCAGCGCGAGCTTCGGGCTCGTGATGCCGGCGCGCGCGCTGCCGCTGTTCTCGGCGATCGAGCTGTCCACGTCGAAATCGAAACGGTCGTGGCGCAGCCCGAGCACGCTGCGCAGCCACGGCGTCCACTGGGTCGCGTTCTCGGCGTAGACGCCGACGCTGGTCTCGCGCACCCGCGCTTCCTGCGTCGTCGCGACGCGCTGGCGGGCGACCGAGGCGTACAGCCCGACCGGGTCCAGCCGGTCGTGGCGGATCTGCAGGCCGAGCGTCGTCGTGCTCGCGATCGCGTCCGCCTTGTTGTTGCTGTTGTTGCCACCGCGTCCGCCGAACGAGGTGTCGAAGCTGCGGCTGGTCGCCAGCCCGAACACGCGGCGCTGCTCGGCCTGCTCGAACTGGTCGGCGTTGCGCGGGCTGTCGTCGTCTAGGTTGTAGGTGAAGTCGGAGTACAGGTCGAGCCGCGAGCGGACCGCATACGCGTTGAGCTTGAACATGCCGCCGTCGTCGGTGCGGCGTTCGGTCTCGTACGAGAGGCTGTAGCGCTCGGTGTAGCCGCCGTCGGTCGGGTCGATCGCGCCATAGCGGCCGACCAGGCCGGAGGCCACCGCGCGCTGCGGGATCTGGTCGGTCGCGTTCCAGCCGGCCGAATAGCCCATCGCGGTGATCGCCGAGCGCGCGTTCGCGTCGCTGAAGCTGTAGCGCAGCACGCCGTTCAGGCGGTGGAACTTCTCGGGATCGTCCCAAGGCCCGTTGTTGTGCGCGGCCTCGAGCGCGTAGAGCAGCTGGCCGCCACTCGCGATCGAGACCGGCGCCGATCGGGTCAACAGCGCGCGTGCGTAGCCGTGCTCGCCCAGCGTGACCGAGGCGATGCCGCGCGGCAGGCTGTCGACCAGGTCCAGGCGCGCCGAGCCGGCCGACGCGAAATCGCCTTCCTCGGCGAAGTACGGCCCCTTGCGATAGCGGATGCGATCGACCAGCTCCGGGATCAGCCAGTTCAGATCGCTGTAGCCCTGGCCGTGCGCGTGGCTGGGCATGTTGACCGGCATGCCGGCGACGTAGGTCGCGAAGTCGGTGCCGTGGTCCAGGTTGAAGCCGCGCAGGAAATACTGGTTCGCCTTGCCGTCGCCGCTGTGCTGCGTGACGATCACGCCGGGCACGAACTCCAGCACCTCGGCGGGCCGCAGGGTCGGCCGGTTCGCGATCAGCTTGGACGTGACCGAGCCCTGGCTTGCCGCGTCGGAGGTGCCCACCGCGTTGTCGTAGTGCCCCTGCACGCTGATCGCCGGCAGCTGCGCCGATGCGGTGACCGCGACGGCCGCGGCCGGCACGGAAGGCGACGACGGGTCGGCCTGCGCGTGCACGGCCGATCCCGCCATGGCGCCGGCGGTGACTGTGCACAGCGCGAACCAGGCGCGTCTATGTCGTCTCGCGTGTTGCACGATGCTCCTTCGGTGGATGAATCTCGTCCCGAGGGCCTTACGCGCGGCAAGCCGGCGCAGATGCATCGCGGACCCGTGGCCGCGTCCGGCGGACTCCACGGCGATCGGCGCGGAAGTATGCCAGCGGCGTGTGAACGCCGATTGACCGTTGCGCTGCGGCGGTTCAGCATGCAGCCGTCGACCTGCAGGAGGCCATTGCGATGGACATCCGGGACACGCCGCAGCGCTTCGTCATCAGCCACCTGGACGAACGCGACTTCAAGACCGGAGGCCTGCGCGACTACTCGGCCTATCGCGACCTCGGCATCGCCGAGGCGAGCGGCGGTCTCGCGCAGGCGCATGTCATCCGGATGATCGCCCCGTTCCGCCCCGAGCTCGGCGTGCGCCACCACCACGACCTGCAGCTCCAGATGGTGTATTGCCTGAAGGGCTGGTTCCAGACGGATTTCGAAGGCGTCGGCGTGCGCCGGCTCGAGGCCGGCTCGTGCTGGCTGCAGCCCCCGGGGATACGCCACACGGTCGTGGGCTGGTCGGACGATTGCGAGCTGCTCGAGATCCTCGTCCCGGCGCAGCACGAAACGGTCAACGACCCGTCCTGACGACCTCGCGGATCTCCAGCTTCAGGTCGCGCGCCCCGAGCGCGACGGCCGGCAGCTGCCCCTGCAGGTCGCCCGATTGCACCGCCGCATTGCCGCTCTTCGAGATGCGCGCGCCGACCACCACGCGGCTCGCGCTCGACAGCCGGGCGTTCGGCCCCATCGACAGACTGTCGTCCAGCGTGAAGCTCAGCGGCAGGTCCCGGACCTGCTTCTTCAGGATCGCGAGCGGCATGCGCGAGCCGTTCGCGGCGCGCGCGTAGACGAACACGGTGTCGTCGGGCGCAGCGCGGCGCAGCAGGGCCGGTGCCAGGGTCACGACGCCGCCGACGGTCGCACGGGGGTCGCTGCTCGTGCTGCGGCCCGTGATCGGCAACGCGCCGGGCGTGGTGCCCGGCAGAGACGGTGCGGTGTCGGCGGCGACCGGCAGCAGCGCGGCCTGCGAGCCGGCGAGCTCGCGCGCCTGCGCGATGCTGAGCTGGACCTGCTTGCCGAACGCGCTGTCGGGCGGCTCGACGCGGGCGAGCTGCTCCCAGTACTGCACCGCGCCTTGATAGTCCTTGCGGTCCAGCGACAGCGTGCCGGCCAAGGCCAGCGCCTTCGGGTTGCGCGGGTCCAGCTGCAGCGCGCGCTGCAGCAGCTCCGCCGAGCTGTGGCCGGCGGCGACGCGGCGGTTCGTGATCGCCGCCGAATACGCGAGCTCGGCCAGCAGCGTGGCATCGTCGGGTTTCAGGCGCAGCGCGGTCTCGTACGCGGTGATGGCCTGGCCATGCTTGCCCAGCGTCGCGTACGAGCGGCCCAGCATGTGCCAGCCGTCGGCATCGTCGGGGCGCGATTTCAAGCGCTCGGCCAGCCGGTCCACCATCGCGGCGATGCGCGTCTCGGCCTGGGTCAGCGGGTCGCTGCTGCTCGGGGCCGCGGGCGTGGCCGCGGCTGGGTTCGAGGCGGTGGCGAGTGCCTTGCCGGCCGGGGCATCGGGGGCGACGTCCACATGCTCGCCCGACCCGAGCCAGGCGTAGCCGCCGGCGACGAGGGTCAGCACGAACAGCGCGATCGCGGCGGTCGGCCACCATGCTCGCCAGGCGTCGCGTGTCGACGGCCGGGTCGAGGCCAGGCGGGCCGCGGCGAGCGCCGGCCGCCACAGCGGCTGCGTCAGCCAGGCGGTCGCGGCCGCGATCATCAACAACGCGAGCAGCAGGAACGATGTCATGGCACAGCTCCTTCGTCAGCTTCGATCTCATCGGCGTCGGCATCGAAATGCTCGGCGCCGAGCCGGCTGCGCCGGCGCAGCACGATGAACAGCGTCGCGAGCCCGCCGGCCAGCAACAGCAGCGGGCCGAACCACAGTGCGAGCGTCGTGCCCTTCAGCGGCGGCCGGTAGAGCACGAAGTCGCCGTAGCGCTCGGTCATGTAGCGGCGCACCGCGTCGTCGTCGGCGCCGTCGCGCAGCATCGTGCGCATCTGCGCGCGCAGGTCCAGCGCGAGATCCGCGTTCGAATCGGCCAGCGTCTGGTTCTGGCAGACCAGGCAGCGCAGCTCGGCGGCGATGCGTTGCACCTGGGCATCGAGCGTCGAGTCGGCATCGGCTGCGCGCGCCGATCCGCACAAGGCCAACGCGAGCAGCGATGCGACGCAGGCGCTACGCATCACCCAGCTCCTTCAGCAGCGGGCGCAGCTTGGTCGTGATCGCCTCGGGTGTCAGCGGCCCGATGATCTTCAGGCGGACCACGCCGCGCTTGTCGATCACGAAGGTCTCGGGCACGCCGTAGACCCCGTAGTCCAATCCGACCCGGCCGTGCTCGTCGAACAGCGAGTAGCGATACGGGTCGCCGAAGCGCGCCAGCCAGGCGAGGCCTTGCGAGCGCGTGTCCTTGTAGTTCAGGCCCACGACGGGTACCGCGCTCGTCCGCGCGAACGCGGCCACGGCCGCATGCTCGGTGCGGCAGGCCTCGCACCAGGAGGCCCAGACATTGAGCAGCCAGACCTGGCCCAGCAGATCGTCGCGGCGCACCGTGCGCGCCGCATCGTCGAGCCGGGTCAGCGCGAAGCCCGGTGCCGGCTTGTCGAGCAGCGGCGACGGGACCTCGCGCGGATCGAGCTGCAGCCCGCGCCACAGGAAGGCCGCGACCAGCGCGAACATCGCGAGCGGCAGGTTCAGCGCCCAGCGGCGCGCGGCGATCATGCGGCGATCTCCACGGGGCCGGCGATCGCGCCAGGCGTGCCCGCTGCCGCGCCCGGCACGGCAATGAGCGCGACATCGCGCGGCTGCCTCACGCGATAGCGGCGATCGCTCGCCGCCAGCGCGCCGCCCAGCGCCATCAGCACGCAGCCGCCCCAGATCCAGGCGACGAACGGCTTGCAGTAGATGCGCACGATCCAGGCCTGCGCGCTGTCGCTGTCACGGCCGCCGCTGCCGCTGCGCACCAGCGGTTCGCCCAGGGACACATACAGGTCGCGCGTCAGGCCGCGGTCTATCGCGGCCTCGGTGGTCACGCTGCCCTGCACCCGATAGGTCCGCTTCTCCGGGTGCAGCAGCGCGACCGGCGTGCCGCCGCGGCGCACATCGATCGCCGCCTGCACCGCGTCGTAGTTCGGGCCCTTGACCGTCTGCAGCGAGCGCAGCGTGACCGCATGGCCCGCGACCTCGGCGGTGTCGCCGGGCCGCAGCGTCACGTCGCGCTCGACCTCGAAGGTCCGCACCATGCTGACGCCGAACGCGAAGGCCGCGACGCCCAGGTGCGCGAGCATCATGCCCAGCAGCGGGCGCGGCAACAGGCGGGCTCGTGCGAGCACCGCGGCGGCCGAGAGCGGTCCGACCGGCCGCAGCCGCGGCCACAGGTCGACGGCGATGGACGCGGCGATCCACGCGCTCATCAGCAC
>DATEFR010000486.1:0-4654 GCA_035280545.1 Burkholderiaceae bacterium
GCAGCCCGCCCCGGGGGACATGAGCGTAGCCGGCCGCCCGATGCCCTCGGCTCGCTCGGTCGACGAGTCGAAGGCGCGCCGTCTCGGCAGCGGGGGATTGGAATGAACCTCTCCTGGCTAGACGATTTCCTCGCGCTCGCGTCCAGCGGCAACTTCTCGCGCGCCGCCGAGGAGCGCCACATGACGCAGCCCGCGTTCAGCCGGCGCATCCGCGCGCTCGAAGAGTGGCTGGGTGTCGTGCTGTTCGATCGCACCTCGCACCCGGCCACGTTGACCGAGGCCGGCGAGTGGTTCCGCTCGGTTGCGCAGGAGATGCTCGCGCGCGTCGCCCGCATTCCGGACGAGGCACGGGCGGTCGCCGATGCGAGCTCGGCCACGCTGCGCCTGGCGTCGACGCATGCGCTGTCGTTCACCTTCCTGCCCGGCTGGCTGCGCAGCCTCGAATCGCGCACGACGGTCGGCGCGATCCAGCTGGTGTCGGACGTTCTGCAGCAATGCGAGGCCCTGATGCTGCAAGGCCGCGTTCAGTTCCTGCTGTGCCACTCGCACGAGCTGGTCGCCGGCCGGCTCGATCCGGCCGCTTACCGCTCGGTGAAGATCGGCAGCGACTGCCTCGTTCCCGTGTCGGCGGCGGGCAAGGGCGGGCGGCCGCTGCACGCGCTGGCGGCGAGCGCGAAGGGACGTGTGCCCATCCTCGCGTACAGCGCCGAATCGGGCATAGGCCGCGTCGTGCGCGGGCTGCGCGGCGTGGCGCTGGAGAACGCGAACACCGAGGTCGTGTTCACCGCGCACCTGGCCTCGGTGTTGAAGACGATGGCGCTGGACGGTCGCGGCATCGCGTGGCTGCCGGCCAGCCTGATCGCGGACGAGCTGAGCGGAGGCCGCCTGGTGCAGGCCGGCGATGACGATTGGAAGATCGATGTCGAGATCCGGCTGTTCCGCAGCCATGCGGCGCTGCCGCGTGCGGCCGAGGCGTTCTGGCGCGCGGCGTCGGGGCTCGCCGCGTGATGCGCCGGGCCGTCGCTCAAGGCAGCTGCACGAAGCGCTGCACGCGCTTGCCGGTATCGACCTCGCCGGTGTAGAGGTCGCCTCGGCTGTCGATCGCCGCGTCGTGCACCCAGTGGAACTCGCCGGCGTAGCGACCGGGCCGGCCCAGCGTGGCTTGCGGCTCGCCGGTGTCGCGCAGCAGCGTGAGCACCTGGTTGTTGCGGCCATCGACCAGGAACAGCCAGCGCTGCGCCGGGTCGCGCGAGAGCAGCAGGTCCCACACCGAGCCGTTGCCCGCGGTCTGCGGTTCGACGACGAACTCCTTGACGTAGGTCCCGTCGCGCCGGAAGACCTGCACGCGGTTGTTCAGACGATCGCAGACATAGACCAAGCCGTCGCGTGCGAGGCGCACGCAATGCACCGGGTTGCCGAAATGCTCGCGTTGCGCGGCGGTCGGCGGCACGGTGCGGCGCACGTTGGGCTTCTCGTAGTCCACCGGCGGCTTGCCATACGCGCCCCAGTGGCGCTTGTAGGCGCCGGTCTCCGAATCGAACACGATGATGCGGCGGTTGGAGTAGCCGTCGGCGACGTAGACCTCGCGTGCTTCGACATCGACCTCGACCCCGGCCGCCTGTCCGAGTCGCGTGCGATCGGCGCTGCCCGTCTGCGGGCCGACCTTGCCGATCTGCATCACGAAGCGGCCGTCGCGCGTGAACTTCAACACCTGCCCGTCGTCGGGACCGTTGCCGGTGATCCAGACGTAGCCCTGCGCATCGACATGGATGCCGTGCTCGTTGCCCGGCCAGTCATAACCGGCGCCCGGTCCGCCCCAGCGGCGCAGCAGCGTGCCGCTGCGGTCGAACTCCAGCACCGGCGGCGCCGGCGCGCAGCATTTGGACGGCGGCGGATTCAAGGTCGCGCCGCGCTCGTCCTCGGTCAGGCTGGCGGGGCGCTGCAGCACCCAGATGTGGTCGTCGGCGTCGGTGGCGACGCCGCTGACCTGGCCGAGTATCCAGTTGTTGGGCAGCGGTCGCGGCCAATCGGGGTCGACCTTGAATCGAGGGGCCGCCGCCCCGGTGCCGGAGGTCGTGGCTGTGGTGCAGCCGGTCAGGCCCGCGAGCAGCGCGATGCACAGCGTCAGGGCCGCGAGCGGGCGCGATGGATGTCGCATGGGTTCCGTCTCCGATGAAGAGGAGGTCCGGATCATCCGCTCTCGCGCGGCATTCGTCACCTCGTCGCGATCGACCCCGGCCGGTTATGCTGCGATGCGCGGACCATGGACAAAAAACCTGCGACCGGCCTGAACAAAGGCCTCACCCACTACGGCGACACCGGCTTTTCGCTGTTCCTGCGCAAGGCGTTCATCAAGGGCACCGGCTACACCGACCAGGCGCTGGATCGACCGGTGGTCGGAATCGCCAACACCGGCAGCAGCTACAACCCGTGTCACGGCAACGCGCCGCAGCTCGTCGACGCGGTCAAGCGCGGCGTGATGCTCGCGGGCGGCTTGGCGATGGACTTTCCGACGATCTCGATCCACGAGAGCTTTGCCGCGCCGACCAGCATGTTCCTGCGCAATCTGATGTCCATCGACACCGAGGAGATGGTGCGTGCGCAGCCCATGGATGCCGTCGTGCTGATCGGCGGCTGCGACAAGACGGTGCCGGCCCAGCTGATGGGCGCGGCCTCGGCCGGCATTCCGGCCATCCAGCTCATCACCGGGGCTATGCTGACCGGCAGCCACCGCGGCGAACGTGTGGGCGCATGCACCGACTGCCGCCGCTACTGGGGCCGGTATCGCGCCGGCGAGATCGCCGACGACGAAGTCGCCGACGTGAACAACCAGTTGGTCGCGAGCGTGGGCACCTGCTCGGTGATGGGCACGGCCAGCACGATGGCGTGTCTCGCCGAGGCGCTGGGCATCACGATGCCGGGCGGCGCATCGCCGCCGGCGGTGACGGCGGACCGCATCCGCATCGCCGAGCAGACCGGAGCGCAAGCGGTGCAGATCGCGCGCGACGGTCTGACGATCAACAGGATCCTGACCCCGGCCGCCTTCGAGAACGCGATGCGGGTGCTGCTCGCGATCGGCGGCTCGACCAACGGCATCGTGCACCTCGCCGCGATTGCCGGGCGCATGGGCCTCGCGATCGATTGGGACGCATTCGATCGCATGGGCCGCGAGACCCCGGTGCTGCTGGACCTGAAGCCGTCGGGCGAGCACTACATGGAAGACTTCCACCACGCGGGCGGCATGGCGACCCTGCTGCGCGAGCTCAAGCCGCTGCTGCGACTGGATGCGCTGACGGTGACCGGCCGGACGCTGGGCGAGGAGATCGAGCGCTCGGGCCCCGGCTTCGCGCAGGACGTCGTGCGGCCGCTGGCCCGCCCCCTCTACCCGCAAGGCGGCCTCGCGGTGCTGCACGGCAATCTGGCGCCGGGCGGCGCGATCATCAAGCAGTCGGCCGCCGATGCGAAGCTGATGGAGCACGAGGGCCGCGCCGTCGTGTTCGAGAACCTCGAGGATCTGGCCAACCGCATCGACCGCGACGACCTCGATGTCACCGCGCACGACGTGCTGGTGCTGAAGAACATCGGACCCAAAGGCGCACCCGGCATGCCCGAGGCCGGCTACATCCCGATCCCGCGCAAGCTCGCGCGGGCCGGCGTCAAGGACATCGTGCGGATCTCGGATGGCCGCATGAGCGGCACGGCCTTCGGCACCATCGTGCTGCATGTGACGCCCGAGTCGGCGATCGGCGGCCCGCTCGCGCACGTGCGCAATGGCGACCGGATCCGCCTGAGCGTGCAGCGGCGCGAGATCGCGCTGCTCGTGTCGGACGAAGACCTGGCGCGCCGTGCGCGAGCCGCGCCCGTGGTCGAGCCCACGGCCGAGCGCGGCTACCGCAAGCTGTTCCTGCAAGCGGTCACGCAGGCCGACCAGGGTGTCGACTTCGACTTCTTGCGGGCATCGAAGATGACGGGGAAGGTGCCGGAGCCGCCGCGCTAGCGGCCCGCTTCGGCCTGGGTTCGGCAACAGCGCTCAGCGTTTGAGCTGCTCCAGCCGTTCGCTCAGGAAATTGGCCAGGTCCGGCGTGAGGCTCGAACTGCCCTCGGCGCGGCGATAGGCCTCTGCAGCGTCGGCGCGGTTGCCTATGCCTTCGAGCGCGACCCCCGCACCCACCAGCCAGCTCACGTTCGACGGGTCGGAGCGCAGTGCCACGAGATAGTGCTGCACCGCTTCGTCGCTCCGGTTGGCGCGCAACAGGAGGGCGGCCAGGAATGCGTGGAGCTGGGGGTCGTCGCGCGAGGCCGCGGAGTCCGCCTCGAGGAGGCGGATCGCGCCGGCGACGTCACCGCTTTCGACCTGAAGGCGCGCAAGTGCCAACGTGAAATTCGACTGCCCCGGAAGCAGTCGCTGTCCTTCGGCCAGCAACTGTCGAGCCTGGTCGGCACGGCCGGTGTCCAGCTGCAATTGGACCAACATCTGGCGCGCTCGGACGTTGAGCGGGTTGGTGGCAAGCAGCCGCTCGAGCGGCGCCTTGGCCTCCTCCAGGTGCCCTTGCTGGTCGAGCTTCAAGGCCTCGGCGAGCAGATTCGCCGACAACTGCTCGGCGCTGTACGTCTTGCCGCCCGCGGCCTTGACGCTCGCGATAGCGGTGGGGGT
>DATEFR010000487.1:0-6192 GCA_035280545.1 Burkholderiaceae bacterium
GGTGTCGCTGATGGAGATCGCGACGAAGTGCTCCTCGCGCGCGCTGGGGTCGTCGAGCTCGCGGCGCAGGCCCGCGGGCAGCTTCTCGACCGCCTCGCAGCGAAAGCGCAAGCGCCCGCCCTCGGGCATCGCGTCGCGTGCGTTGATCGCGATGTTGAGCAGCGCCGACTCGAGCTGACCCGGGTCGGCCAGCACCGGCGGGCAGTCCGGCGCCACCTCGACCTCGATGCGGATGCGCTGGTCCAGCGTGCGGCGCAGCATGTCCGAGAGCGAGCGCAGCAGCGCGCCCACGTCGACCTGGGTCGGCTGCAGCACCTGGCGGCGCGAGAACGCGAGCAGCTTGCTCGTGAGTTCCGCGCCGCGCCGCGAGGCGCGCGCGGCCGCACCGACCAATTGCCGCGCGTAGTCATCGTCGGCGAGTGCGGGCAGTTCGTCGAGCACCTGGAGGTTGCCCTGGATCACGGTCAGCAGGTTGTTGAAGTCGTGGGCGATGCCGCCGGTCAACTGGCCCACGCTTTCCAGCCGCTGCGCATGGTTCAGCGCCTCTTCGGTCTGGGCGCGCTGCAGGCTGCTGGCGAGCAGGTTGGCCAGCGATTCGAGGAAGCGCACCTCGTCGTCGCCGAAACGCATCTGGCTGCGCGAGCGCACGGTCAGCGCGCCCACCACGCGCCCGCGGTCGCTCAGCGGCACTGCGAGCCCGCTGGTCAGGCCCGCCGCGAGGTACGCCGGCGGCACCGCGAAGCGCCGCTCTTCGCGGTAGTCGGCCACGACGATGCTGCGCCCCTGCGCGCACACGAACCCGGGCGGCGTGTCGCGGCGATTGGGAATGCGCGTGCCAACCTCTTCGCCCGCCACCATGCCGACGCCGCTGGCGACGCGGAATTCCAGCCGGTCGCGGTCGAGCAAGAACACCCTCGCGACCTCGACCTGCAAGGCCTCCGCGGCGATCGCCGGCACCTGGTCCAGCAGCGTCTGCGGGTCGCGCGCATCGACCGCCAGCCGGCCGAGCTGCGCGAGATGCTCGCTGTAGCGGGCACGCTGCAGCGCCTGCTTGACGCGCGGGTAGGCGCCGATGTCGCGAATCGCGGCCACGACGAACGGCAGGCCGTGGCTCTGCAGCGGGCTGAGCGCGATCTCGACCATCACCTCGCTGCCGTCCTGGCGCTTGGCAACGAGCTCCATCTGCGTGCCCATCGGGCGCGGGCGCGGCGCATGGCCATAAGCCTCGCGGTATTGGGCATGGCGCGGCCGGATCGCGTCGGGCACCAGGGCCTCGACGCTCAGGCCCATCAGTTCCTCGACGTCGTAGCCCAGCAGCGTGGCCGCCGCCGGATTGGCCAGCACGATGGTGCCGGTGCCGTCGACCAGCAGCAGCGAATCGGGATAGGCCGCGAACAGCGAACGAAAGACGGTGCTTTCAGCTATGCCCGATGGCAGCGCCGGCGCCGGTCCGACAGGTGGCGGGGCCGGGTTCATCGCCTCACGCCGCTGCGGTGACCGGCGGCACCAGGATGTAGCCGGCGCTGCGCACCGACTTGATGATCTGCGGATCGCCGACGACCGCCTCGAGCTTCTTGCGCAAACGGCCGACCTGCACGTCGATCGTGCGATCGAAGGGGCCGGCTTCGCGGCCGCGCGTCTGCTCGAGCAGGAAGTCGCGCGACAGCACACGGCCCGGGTGCCGCGCGAACGCACACAGCAAGTCGAACTCGCCGCTCGTCAACGCGACATCGCTGCGGCGCGGGTCGATCAGGCGGCGCGCCGCGATGTCGAGCTCCCAGCCGGCGAAGCACAGCCTCTCGCGCGGCGCGGCAGCACTCGCCGTCGCCGTCGCCGCGCTCGACGACAGCGCCGCCGACTCGGCCGGCGCGAGACGCCGCAGCACCGCCTTGATGCGGGCGAGCAGCTCGCGCAGGTCGAACGGCTTGGTCACGTAGTCGTCGGCGCCGACTTCGAGGCCGACCACCTTGTCGACCGCGTCGCCGCGCCCGGTCACGATGACCAGGCCGCAGCGCCAGTGCTCGCGCAGCTGGCGTGCGATCGCGAAGCCGTCTTCGCCGGGCAGTCCGAGGTCGAGCAGCACGAGGGCCGGCGCGTCCGCGGCCATCAGCGCCATCAGCGCGCGCCCGTCGTGCAGCGGCGAGACACGAAAGCCGTTCCCCTTCAGGTAGTTGGCCAGCAGTGTGGTGATGTCGACTTCGTCGTCGACGATGGCGATGTGGGGGACAGCAGGGTTCACTCGATGTAGCCTATCAGAGCCCGGGCTGATATCCGTTCGCCCTGAGCCTGTCGAAGGGCTGTTTCGAGGAGCACGGGGCTTCGACAGGCTCAGCCCGAACGGACTCGGCGTGGCCGGCCGCGCAGCGGCCGCCTCTCAGCGCGACATCAGCACCGGCACCGTCATCGAGCCCAGCAGGCCGCGCGTCGCGCCACCCAGCACGCGCTCGGCCCAGCGCGCATGGCCGTAAGCCCCCATCACGATCAGGTCGGCGCCCATCTCGGCCGCGTGCGACAGCAGCGCGTCGGCGATGCCCGTGCCGGCGGCCGCTTCCAGCCGAGCCTCGCTGCGCACATGGTGGCGCAGCAGCCAGCCCTGCAACGCCTGGAGGCGCACACGCATCGCGTCGGCGTCCAGGCCGGCTTCGTCCCAGCAGACCACCTGGACCGCAGCGGCTCGTTGCAGCAGCGGCATTGCATCCGCCAGCGCACGCCCGGCTTCCCGGCTGCCGTCCCAGGCCACCAGGGCCCGGGTGCCGAAGGTGCCGTGGCCGTCCGCATAGGGCAGCACCAGCGTGGGCCGCGCGCTGTGCAGCACCACATGCTCCACCAGGTTGCGCGTCGCGCGATGCTCGGGGGACCTCGGGTCGGCCTGGGTCAGCACGGTCAGGTCATGGCAGTGCGCGTGCCGCACCAGCGACTCGGCGGGAGCGGCCGTGTCGACGATCGTCTCGAACGGCCTGAACCGCGCGGCGCGGCACTCGTCTGCGAAGCGGCGTGCGGCCTTGTCGGCCAGTGTGTGCAGCCGCTCCCACTCGCTGTCTGCATGGTGAGCCAGCGCAGCCGCCGCGGCTGGCGACGCGGGCAGCTCGACCACGCCGGTCGGTGCGAGGCCCAGCAGCGAGCAGTCCAGCAGCCGCGCCAGGCGCATCGCGAGCCGCGTGCGGATCACGCACAGCGGGTCCTGGTCCAGCAAGACGAGCAGGCTGCGGTAGCTCACGCGCGCGCGGGAACCGCCTCGCCGAGGCCGATCGGCGCCGGCACGATGCCGACGATGCGCGTGAACAGCGCGCGGTAAGGCGCTTCGGGCTCGTGCCCGGTCAGCGGGTCGCGGTTCGCGCCGAAGGCTTCGTCCAGGTCGTCCCAGTCGGCCTCGGTCAGGACCTTCTCGGCCAGCGGCAGGATCTGCTGCTCCTCGAGCGCCATGTGGGCAAGGTAGAAGTCCACATAACGCTCGGCCGCCCGCTCGAATGCCTGGCGGCGCGATTCGCCCATCATCTCGAACCCGAGCAGCGCGTGCTCGAGGTGTCGGATCGCGGCTTCGCCGCGTGCGTGGTCCTCGTCGAGCCGGTCCAGCAGGTCGCGCGCCAGCGGCGTGCGCGCGCGCAGCTTCGGGAACAGCAACTCAGACTCCTTGCGGTGGTGCCGCTTCTCCGGGAATTCGTCGACATAGAACAGCATCGCGCGCAGCGCCGCGAAGTCCGGCGTGGTGCCCTGGCGCCGATGCTGTGCGAGCAGCAGCAGGATGGAGCGCAGCATCGCGGCCAGGGCCGCGTGCTCGGCGCGAATGATTTTCGTGGTGGCGTGGTTCATGGTGGTCTCCGACTCATGAGGCGCAAGCGTCGCAAAACGGCGTGGCCGCGCCTTGCGGCAGATCAAGGCGCGGCTGCGCAGGCTCTCTAGATTCCGTCGTGTGGCGGCGCCGTCCGGCGGCCGTGGCAATCGACGAGGAGAGCGGACGATGGTCAAGCTGCATTGGCGCAGGAGCGTGTGTTTTCTGGTCGCGCTGGCGTGCGCCACCGGCGTGCTGGTGGCGGCCGGCTTGTCGGAAGACGCGCAGGGGCAGCCCCTCACCCATGCCCGGAGAGCTTCATGAAGATCCTGCTGCCTGTGGACGGGAGCGACTACACGAAGCGCATGCTCGGCTACATCGCCGCGCACGACGAGCTGCTGAGCCCCAGCCACGATTACACCGTGCTGACCGTCGTCGCGCCGATCCCGAGCCATGCGTCGCGCTTCATCGATCGGGCCACGCTGGACGACTACTACCAGGAGCAGGCCGAACGGGTGCTCAAGCCGGTGCGCGCGTTCATCGAGCAGCGGCGCTGGAACGTTCGCCTGGCCCATGCCTGCGGCCAGGCCGCCGACAAGATCGCGGAGTGCGCGGCCGACGAGAAGACCGGCCTGATCGTGATGGGCAGCCACGGCCACGGCGCGCTGGGCAACGTGCTGCTGGGCTCGGTCGCGAGCGGCGTGCTGGCGCGCTGCAAGGTGCCGGTGCTGCTGATCCGCTGAGCGAGCGAGCAGTCGCCCTGCGAATGAACTCGGTTGCGCAGCTCGGTGCACGAGCGGTCGCCGGCGCGACCGGTCCGTCGGTGATCGACGATCCGGCCGAGCTTGCGGCCTTCACGCGCTGGGAGCCCGGTGCCGGCGGCCTCGCGATCGCCGAGTCGTCGCTGCGCATCGCCGGCATGCATTGCGCGGCCTGTGCCGGCACGATCGAGCAGGCGCTGCTGGGGCTGCCCGGCGTCGTCGAGGCGCGTGTCAGCGCTGCCGCGCAGTGCGCGACGGTCCGCTGGAATGCCGAGCTGACCCGCGCATCGGCGCTGGTACAGGCCATCGAGTCCGCCGGCTACCAGGCCGTGCCGGACACCGCCGCCGCCGCGCGTGCGCAGCGCCTGCGCGAAGCGCGCACCGCGCTGTGGCGATTGTTCGTCGCGGCGTTCTGCGCGATGCAGGTCATGATGTTCGCGGCACCGGCGTACTTCAGCGCACCCGGCGAACTCGCGCCCGACCACAAGCGGCTGCTCGACTGGGCCGGCTGGCTGTTGACGCTGCCGGTGCTGCTGTTCTCGGCCGCGCCGTTCTTCGCCGGCGCGTGGCGTTCGCTGCGCCAGCGGCGCATCGGCATGGACGTGCCGGTGGCGATCGGCATCGCGGTCGCGTTCGTCGCGAGCAGCGGGGCCGCGTTCGATCCGGACGGCCCGTTCGGCCGCGACGTCTGGTTCGACTCGCTGACGATGTTCGTGTTCTTTCTGCTGGGCGGCCGTTATCTCGAAATGCGCGCCCGGCATCGTGCCGAGACATCGCTGGAAGACGCGACGGCGCGCCTGCCGCAGACGGTGCTGCGGCTCGCCGATGACGGCCGCGTCGAATCTATCAGCGCCAAGCGGCTGCGCCCCGACGATCGCGTGCGCGTGCCGGTGGGCCAGGCGTTCGCCGCCGACGGCGTGCTGATCGACGGCGCGACCGCGGCCGACGAGTCGCTGCTGACCGGCGAATCGCGTCCGGTCGCGAAGCAATTCGGCGACACCGTCGTCGCGGGCAGCGTCAACCTGCAGTCGCCGGTGGACATGCGGGTGGTGCGGGTCGGGCCCGATACGCGCTACGAGGCCATCGTCGCGCTGATGCGCGCGGCGCGCACGCAGCGGCCCGCCGTCCTCGCGGGCGCTGCGCGCTGGGCTGCGCCGTTCCTGTGGGCGGTGCTGCTGCTGGCCGCGCTGGCCGGTGCTGCGTGGAGCGTGTTCGATCCGGCGCGCGCGCTGTGGGTCGTGGTCTCGGTGCTGATCGTCACCTGCCCGTGCGCGCTGTCGCTCGCCGCCCCCAGCGCGCTGCTGACCGCTGCCGGTGCGATGGGCCGCCACGGCGTGCTGCTGCGCAACCTCGATGCAATCGAAGGGCTGGCGCGCCTGCAGACCCTGTTCGTCGACAAGACCGGCACGCTGACCGAAGGGCGGCTGCGTTGCGTCGGCATCGTGATGCGCGAGCCTGCCGATCCGGCCGGGATCGAATCGCTGCGCGGCCTCGCGGCGTCGCTGGCGGCCTGGTCCACGCATCCGCTGGCGACGGCGCTGCGCGAGGCCTGCGCGGCGTCCGGCAGGGTGTGGCGCCACGTGCGCGAAGTGCCGGGGCAGGGCCTCGAAGGCATGGACGCGGCCGGGCGCCGCTGGCGGCTGGGCTCCGACGCCTGGACCG
>DATEFR010000488.1:0-6078 GCA_035280545.1 Burkholderiaceae bacterium
CTCTCGTTGATCGACATCGCCGGCACGCCGCACGAGGCCGGGCGAGCGCTGGGCCGCTTCGGCGCACGGGCGGTGCACGAGCACCTGCTGCACACCAAGGCGTGGGCCCGCGTGACGGAATGGGCCGGCAGCGAGCCCGCCGCCGCGATGGCGGCGCTGGTCCGCGAGCGCTTCGCCGGAATCTGGTCGGAGCTGCAAGGCCTGGCAGAAGGCTTGGACCTTCCGTTCGAGGAAGTCTTCCTCTGGAACTGCCGGGGCGACCTGGGCGGGATGGCGCCGGACGGCTGCACCACGGTCCAGCTCCCAGGCGACGCGCAGCGCCGCATGGTCCACAACGAAGACGGCGACCCCGGGTTCGCGGGCCACTGCGCGCTGGCCGCGTGCCGCATCGAAGGCAGCCCGCGCTTCGTCTCCTTCGTCTATCCCGGCTCCCTGCCCGGCCACACGTTTGCCGTGACCGACATGGGCCTGGCGATGACGGTCAACAACCTGCGCGCACTGCATGTCGCGGCCGGCGTGCCGCGCATGGTGCTGACGCGGGCCCTGCTCGATGCGCCGACGCTGGATGGTGCCGTGTCGCTGCTGCGCGAACAGCCGCGCGCCGGGGGCTTTCACCTGACGCTGGGGCATCGCGGGAGCGCGGAGCTGTTGAGCGTCGAGTTCAGCTCGCAAGCCTGCTCGGCCGTGCGCGTGACGCAGCCATCGCTGCACGCCAACCATGCGATCCACCCCGCCGTGCGCGACCTGCCGCAGCTGATCACCGGCTCGTCCGGACACCGCCAGGTTCGCGGCGATGCGCTGCTCGAAGAAGCCCGTGCGCGGGCGCAGCCCGTAGACCCGCTGGCCATCCTGGGCGACACCGCGAACGCGCAGTTCCCTATCCATCGCCTGGACCCGGCCGACACCGACGACGAGAACACGCTGGCGACCGCCGATATCGTGATCCGCGCGTCGCACATAGACTGGCGGGTCCACGAACACCCCCGCGGCCCGGCCCGGTTCCAATTCAGCGATGGACACGTCCAGCAAAGAACGCAAGCGGAAGGCGATCGATGAAGCGTCGCCGTTGACCGAGCCGGCCCGCGCGACGACGACGACAACCACGGCGCCACGCAGCGTCGAGGCGCTGCGGGACCTGGCGGTGCGCATTGCCCGCGGCGACAGCGCCATCCGGCTGGGAGACAAGGCGCACGGGGTGCTGGCCAAGCTGGTCGAGCGGCCGGAAGAGGTGGCGGTGCGCACGATCACCGAGCTGGCCGCCGGCCTAGGCGTGAACGCCTCGACGTTGACCCGGCTCGCCACCAGCCTGGGCTACGAAGGCTTCGTCGACTTCCAGAGCGTCTTCCGCGACAGCCTGGCGCAGCGGCATCGCCACTTCTACACGCAGCAGGCGCAGCGCCTGGTCGCAGGCGCCCCGGCGCGCGCGCCCGGCCGCACCGAGGCGCTTTCGGCCGAGGTGCAGACGGTGGTGCAACTGGCGCGCGAGTCGATCGAGAACGTCGAAAGCTTTCTCGCCCAGTTGTCCGCAGCAGACCTGCGGGCCGCCGCCAAGCTGCTCGGCGAGGCGCCCCGTGTACGCGTCTACGGGCTGCGCCAGTTCAGCACCTTGGCGGGCTTCCTGGTGTACGGGCTCGGGATGATCCGCACCGATGTCGGCCTGCTCGACCCGCAGGGCCTGGGCGCAGCCGAAGGCCTGGCGCAACTGCAGCGCGGCGACGTCGTCATCGTCACGAGCGTCGAGCCGTACACCCGCAGCGTGGCGCGCGTGGCACAGGCAGCCGCGGACGCGGGCCTGACGGTGATCGCGATCACGGACACCCGGGCCTCGCCGCTGGTGCCGCCGGCGCGGCATGCGTTCTTCATTCCGCACGAGAGCAGCTTCTTCAGCAACAGCATGGGGGCTTACCTGATCTTTTGCGAGGGGCTGCTGAATCTCGTCGCGACGCGGCTTGGGAAAGGTGCGTTGCAGGCGCTTGCGCGGCGCGAGCGGTTCATTACGGATTTGCAGATCGAGGCTGACTGAGGATCGGATCAGGAACGTCTGCGCGACGTTGTCGGCTTTGCGGCGGTCGCGGATAGCAGCCATTGCGAGGTCCGGCGAGCGGCCGAGCGAAAGGAGGCTGACGCGACAATCGGGGCATGACCACATCCTCCGGCGGCGCGCCTTTCATAGGCCCCGCCTTTTCGACACTCCCCCTCGCGGCCCATGTGCTGGCCAACCTCCAGCGCCTTGGTTACGAGCACATGACCCCGATCCAGGCGGCCAGCCTGCCGCTGGCGCTGGCCGGCAAGGACCTGATCGCGCAGGCCAAGACCGGCAGCGGCAAGACGGCCGCCTTCACGCTGCCGCTGCTGGCCAACCTCAACCCGCGGCGCTACGCGGTGCAGGCGCTGGTGCTGTGCCCCACACGCGAGCTCGCCGAGCAGGTGTCGCAGGAGATCCGCCGCCTCGCCCGGGCAGAAGACAACATCAAGGTGCTCACGCTGTGCGGCGGCGCCACGATGCGCCCGCAGCTGGCGAGCCTGGCGCACGGCGCGCATGTGGTGGTGGGCACGCCCGGTCGCGTGCTCGACCACCTGGGGCGTGAATCGCTGGCGCTCGACGCCCTCAACACCCTCGTGTTCGACGAAGCCGACCGCATGCTGGATATGGGCTTCGCCGACGACATCGCCGCCATCGCGCGGTGCTGCCCGCCATCGACGCAGCGCCAGACCCTGCTGTTCTCGGCCACCTACCCCGATGATGTGGCCAAGCTCGCCGCCCGCTACCAGCGCGACCCGCAGGAGGTGAAGCTGGCCGAGCGCCATGACGCCAGCCGGATCCAGCAGCGCTTCTACGAGGTGAAGGAAAACGAGCGGCTGCACGCAGTGGGCCTTCTGCTCAACCACTTCCGTCCCGAGACCACGCTGGCCTTCTGCAACACGAAACAGCAGTGCCGGGACCTGGTGGCCGTGTTGCAGGCCGAGGGCCTTGTGGCGCTCGAACTGCACGGCGACCTCGATCAGCGCGAGCGCGACCAGGTGCTCGTTCAGTTCGCCAACCGCAGTTGCAGCGTACTGGTGGCCACCGACGTGGCAGCACGCGGGCTCGACATTGCAGGCCTCGAAGCCGTGATCAACGTCGACATCACGCCCGAAGCGCAGGTGCACACCCACCGCGTGGGCCGCACCGGCCGCGCTGGCGAATCGGGCTTGGTGTTCAGCCTCGCCAGCATGGACGAGATGGGCCGCGTCGGCCGCATCGAAGAAATGCAGGGCAGCGAAAGCGTCTGGCATCCGCTGGCCGAGCTGAGTGTGGCTGCCGCGCCGGACGACGCAGCGCGCGGGCCGCTGCGCCCGCCCATGGTCACGCTACAGATCCTCGGCGGGCGCAAGGAAAAGATCCGCAAGGGCGACGTGCTGGGCGCACTCACCAAGGACCTCGGCCTGGATGCCGCCTGCATCGGCAAGATCGACGTCAACGACTTCTCCACCTATGTGGCCGTGAGGCGTGACGTGGCCGATCAGGCCTTGCGCGGGCTGAACGCCGGCAAGGTGAAGGGGCGCTCGGTGAAGGCGAGGCGCCTGTGAAGTTGCTCTCCACGAGTTCGCCGTTTGCCGAGCTCGGCCTCTCCGCGGCCCTGGTGCGCGCCGCGGCCGAGCGCGGCTATGCCGAGCCCACGCCCATTCAGGCCGCAGCCATTCCGCTCGCCCTGCAAGGCCGCGATGTCATCGGTTGCGCGCACACCGGCTCCGGCAAGACGGCCGCCTTCGGGCTGCCCCTGCTGCATCGGCTCGACACCCGGCGCCCCGCATGGCGCCGCACCTACGCCCTCGTGCTGGTGCCCACCCGCGAGCTTGCCGCCCAGGTCGGCGAGACGATCAGAGCCTTGTCCCGCCACATCGCCGATCCGGTGAAGGTGGCCGTCGTCTTCGGCGGGGTCTCCGTCAACCCGCAGATGCTCGGCCTGCGCGGTGGTGCCGAGGTGGTCGTCGCCACGCCGGGCCGCTTGCTCGATCTCGTCGACCGCCATGCCATCAAGCTCGACGACGTCAACCTGCTGGTGCTCGACGAAGCCGACCGGTTGCTCGACGAAGGCTTCGCCGACGAACTCGCCCGGCTCACGGCGCTGCTGCCGGCTCGCCGGCAAAGCCTGTTCTTTTCAGCCACGTTTCCGCCTGCGGTGCAGGGGCTGGCGGATGCGTTGCTGCACGATCCCGTGCGCGTGGACGCGCCCTCCACACCCAGCGCCGAGCAGCCCGCCATCGAGCAGCATGCCGTGGAGGTGGACGCGGCGCAGCGCACACCGCTGCTGCGACATCTCATCGAGCAAGGGCAGTGGCCGCGCGTGCTGGTGTTCGTGGCCACACGTTATGCCAGCGAACACGTGGCCGACAAGTTGCGCCGCACAGGCCTCGCGGCCGCCGCCTTCCACGGCGATCTCAGCCAGGGCGCTCGCAACCGCGTGCTGGCCGACCTGAACAGCGGCGCACTGCGCGTGCTGCTGGCCACCGACATGGCCGCGCGCGGCCTGCACATCCCTGGCCTGGGCGTGGTGGTCAACTACGATCTGCCTCGCTCAGCGGTGGACTACACCCACCGCATCGGCCGCACCGGCCGAGCCGGCGCCACCGGCCTGGCCGTGAGCTTTGTCGGCGCCACGACCGAGGCGCATTTCCGGCTTATCGAAAAGCGACAAGGCCAGCGCGTGCCGCGCGAGCGCATCGCAGGCTTCGAGCCGCGAGAGGCCGCGCCGCCTGCGTCGTCACCCACCGGCGGCATCAAGGGCCGGCGCAAGAGCAAGAAGGACAAGCTGCGCGAAGCGGCGGGGCGTGGGGGGTGAAGTCTCTCCTGAAGCGCTACAGCAATCTGTCGACGCCGAACGCAAGCTTCAGGACATAGACTGCGAGCGGCGCAACGACGGACGCAAACACGCGTCCGATGATCGCCAGGTTGAACGGCCATGTCGGCGCATCGAGCACCTGCCTCTCGTATGCGCCGAGGATCACGACCGGGAGATACGCCTCCTGCACTGGCCCCGCCGTTTCGCTGTCGCGCCCGAGCACCAGGGCCTCGCGCGCCGCGGCGAGGTCGCGCCGAACCCTCGCGAGCTCCTTGTTCTGTGCCTTTGCCAGCGCCGTGTGAACGGTCCACATCGACATGAAGAAGAGCGTCAACGCGACCGCGGTCAGGCAACCGTAGATGATCACGCTGTCCACGCTGCGCAGGGTTCGGTAGGACTGAAACAGCAGGCTCAGACTGATCCCGCCGACAAACACCAGCGAGAGGCTCTGCCCCCACTGCGCGAAGGGCGTGAGCAGATGCGCGTCGAACACCTTCAGCTCGAGGCCCGAGCGCAAATGGGCGGCGAGCTGCCGTGACCGAATGACGCTGCCGTAGGTGGTTGCCGCCAGCAATGCGAACGTCAGCGCGCTCACGATCTCCGAATACAGCCACAACCAACCTGCTGACTCGGAACTGTGGCGAGCGACCGCGAGCCCCGCACACGCTCCCAGCATCATGGCGGTCCACTCGCCTGCGCGGCCGATCGTCTTCACCGGGCCGACGCTTCCGGCACGCGGTGCCAAGGCTTCGAGCGAATGCATCGCGCGTACCCAGCGTCGATGCATGAACGGATGAAGCGTCAAGATGTAGACAAGTATCGTCGGGTCGAGACTGAGCATCCAGAAGGCCGTGCGCTGCTCGATTCCCTCGTGCATGTACCAAGCCAACGCGAGTGGTACGGCAAGCAGGACAGCGAGGAGAACGACAAACACCGGGTAGCGCGGGCCGAAAACGCGATCCAGCCGCGCCAGGAGCGACTCCCCTTCCAATGTGATTCGCGCGGCGGAAGCCTCAGGGAGGCCTCCAGGCGATTTCATTTCGATGTTGCGCAATGCCATGGAGTCATCTTAGCTGCGGCCGTCGAGACGTCATCGCATGCGCGTGCGGGCTTGGGCCCATGGTCGTCCGGCCGGGCTCAGGGTTCGATCTGGCGGCGGGCACTGATAAGCAGGACAGTTTAGGTTTGTCCGATACCTGCCCGCGCGAGATGACGATGCTTCGAGCGGCCTGACCCGAGGGCAGGTGTTGGACAA